>JBDKIR010000388.1:0-9651 GCA_039797035.1 Pseudomonadota bacterium
AAGAACATCAACGTCCTGATCGTGGACGACTACAGGACGATGCTTCGCATCATCCGCAATCTGCTGAAGCAGCTGGATTTCAACAATGTTGATGAAGCTGTGGATGGGCAGGAAGCGCTTGCCAAGCTGCGCGCGGGCAATTTTGGGCTCGTGATCAGCGATTGGAACATGGCCCCCATGACCGGGCTTGATCTGCTCAAGGAAGTGCGGGCGGATGCGCGGCTGAAGTCCATGCCCTTCATCATGATCACTGCCGAAAGCAAGACCGAAAACGTTGTCGCCGCCAAGCAGGCGGGGGTTTCGAATTACATCGTGAAGCCGTTCAACGCGGAAACGCTGCGCGAAAAAATTGAAAAGGTGTTGGTCCATGCCTGATGGAACCCCCCAGGGGCCCGAAGGCGATCGGATTGAGGCAGCGGTGCGCGCTGTGCTCGGCACGATGGCCGGAGATCTGACCGCCAAGGAAGCAGCGCTGCTCGCCGAATTGGAAGGGCTGGGCCGCACCATTGCGCGCGCCAAGGCGGAAATCGCCGCGCTCAAGGTTGAAGATATTACCGACGCGCATATCCCATCCGCGACGGATGAATTGGACGCCATTGTGGGCCACACCGCGCAGGCCACCAATGAAATCCTGGATTGCTGCGAAACGCTGGAACAGCTGCAAAGCCAATTATCCGGCGATGCCGCCGATACGTTGCAGGGCGCGGTGACGCGCATCTACGAAGCCTGTTCTTTCCAGGACATTACCGGGCAGCGGATCGGCAAGGTTGTCATCGCGCTGAAGGCGATTGAAGCCCGCATCGCGGCGGTCGTCTCAACCGCGAGTGGCATGCCGACAGGGGATATTGAGGCTGACGGCGAAAATGGCGCTGGCCAGTCTGGCGCGGCAGATGCCAAGCGTACCGAAGGTGAAAAGCTGGCCAATGGCCCGCAGCTGCCCGGCGCTGGTGTGTCGCAGAGCGAAATCGATCGACTATTGGCGAGTTTTGATTGATGCGTGCCTCGGGTTTCTTCCTGCTCTGCTGGATCGTTCTTGGCTTTCCAGTGGCCGCGCAGGAAGGACCCGTGGTGGGGCTGCGGGTAGGCAGCCATCCGAATTTCGGCCGCGTGGTGATGGATTGGCCAACCCCGGCGCCTTATGTCGCCGAGGAAAACGGCAATCGCCTGACGCTGCGCTTTACCGACGCGGCACGCTTTGACCTGAGCGCCGCGGCACGGCCGCCGCGTAATCTGCTGGCTGTGACGGCTGTCGAAGGTGGTGTTGCGTTGCAGGCGCTGCCTGGTACGCGGTTTCGCCATTACCGTCTGGGCAATCGCCTGGTGATTGATGTGTTGGATGGCGCGGCGCGCGATGCCGGCGCCTCTGCGCCCCCGGCTGCACCGCCCGCGCCGCCCGCCGTACCGCCCCCTGCGGCACGGACAACCCCGCCCCCGGCACCACGCCCGCCGCCTGCACCGCCCGCTGCGCGTGAGGCGATGCCCGCGCCAGCGCCAAACCCGCCATCACAGGCCACCCCGCCGCCGCCCACCCCGGCGTCATCCGCTGCGGCTGCACCATCACCGCCGCCAAGTGCTTCGGACGCCGTGGCGGTGGCGGAGCGCGCCGCTGATCCCGCAGCGCCGGCGCCCGCCCCAGCCGCTGCCGCGCTGCGTGAGGCGCCGCCTGCGGCGCTGCGGGAAACATCCCCGCCAACACCGCCCAGCCGCCCCTTGGTGGTGGTGCCACCGACCCGCATGGTGCCGGTGGCCTTGACGGGCGATGGCCGGGGCATTGCGCTTGATCTTGGCCCCGATACCGCCGCTGCGTTGTTTCGACATGGTGATTGGGTGATGGCGGTCTTTGATCGGGCGGAGGCGCTCAATCTGGCCGCTTTGCGCGACAGCGATATTTTCCGTCATCTGGAAACGCGCCAAACGGGTGATGCCACCATTCTGCAATTACGCTTGGCGCAACCCGGCACGCTTCGCCCCCGCCGGGAAGGTTCCGCCTGGATTCTGGAAGCCTTCCGTGACGGGGTGGAAGCGCGCCAGAGCATTGCCGCCCTGACCCCGGAATTGGATCAGGGCCCGCCCATTCGCCTGATCATGCGCGCGGCCAAGCCGGGCCGCAGCATCACCGTGTTGGACCCCGAAGCGGGCACGCCTTTGTTGGTGGGCACCATGCGTGAAGCGGGCCAGGCGATCGCCATTGCGCGTCGTCAGCCGGAATTTCAGCTTTTGCCGGCCATGCTCGGGGTCGCGGTATTGCCGCGCGGCGATAATATTCAGCTGCGTTCGCTCAATGATCGTTTCATTCTGCAGGCGGCTGGAATGGATTCCCTCCGCCTTGGCTTGGATGGGGCGCGCGAACCGCTCGCAGAAGCCGCGACCATGAGCCGTGTCATGGATCTGCCCGTGGCGAATACCATGAGCCTGCAGGAAAGGCTGCGCACGGCTTCGGCCAATATCGCTTCCGCCGGGCCTTTGGCCCGTGCCGAGGCGCGGCGCCATGCGGCGGAAACGCTGCTGGCGCTCGGCATGCCGCAGGAAGCCCATGCCATGGCGACCGTCGCCTTGCAGGAAGATCCGCGCGCGGGCGCGGATGCGCGTTTGGTCATGGCCGCTGCCGCTGCCGCGCTGCTGGCCGGGCGGGAGGCAGAAGCGCGGCCGTTGGAAAACCCGCAAATGCCGCAGACGGATGAAACCACGCTGTGGCGCGGTTTGCTGGCCGCCGCGCGCGGGGATCATGCCACTGCCGGCCCGGCCATCGCGGCCAGCCTGCCACTGTTGTTTTCCTATCCAAGGCCACTCGCGCGGCGCCTGATGCCGGTGGCGCTGGAAGCCCTTGCGGCGGCGGGCGAGCTGACGGCTGCGTCCCGCTTGGCCGAGATGGAACCCGATGACGCCAGCCTGTTCCTGGCGCGCGGCATGATGGCCGAGGCAGATGGGCGCATTGATGATGCCTTGGCCGCTTATGGCGCGGCGGTAGCGGGGCGTGACCGGTTGCGCCGCGCGCGCGCAATGCGCCGCAGCGTGGAATTGCGCCTGGCCACTGGCCGCTTGGATGCCGCGGGCGCCATCACTGAGCTGGAGGCCGGGCTTTTCGCTTGGCGTGGTGATGCCGAGGAAGTGGCCGCGCGCATCCGCTTGGCCGAATTGCAACGCGAAGCCGGCAATGGCCGCGCGGCTTTCGAATTATTGCAGGAAACGCAACGCTTTTTCCCAGACCAGGCGGTTGCCTTGCGCAGCCCCTTGCGTGCCGCTTTTGCGGTGGCGCTGCGCACGGCACCCGCGCTGAATGCCGCCAGTTTTTATGACGCCCATCCGGATTTCCTGCCCGAGGATGAGGATGGGCTGCGATCCGTTCTAGTGCTGGCCGAAAGGCTGCAAGGTTTGGATCTCTCGGATCGTGCCTCGGCCGTCTTGCGGGATGCTTTGGGCCGCATGACCGACCCGGCGGCGCGCCAAGCCATCAGCACCCGCCTTGCGGCCATTCGTCTGGCGGAAGCGGATGCCGCAGGCGCCCTGGCCGCGCTTGCCGCCGCGCCTGAAGGGGATGACCCGCCGGAACGTGTCATCCTGCGCGCCCGCGCTTTGGCGCGGGGCGGCAATCACCAGGGCGCAGATGCCTTGCTGACCAATTTGGGCGATGCGGGGGCGGAAAGCCTCGCCGAAATTCGCGCCCAGGCGGAAAACTGGTCCGGTGCCAGTGCGGCGATGGCCCGCCACATTCGCGTGAGCGTGCCCCCGCCGCCGGAGGCACTGAGCCCGACGGCACGGCGCGATCTGGCACGGGCGGCGGCTTTTGCCGCCATGGCCGGTGACAGCGCCACCTTAGCCGCGCTCCGGCAGGGCTATGGGCAGCGCATGGAAGGCGGGCCCTTGGCTGAGGCATTCGTGCTGCTGACATCTGAATCTCCGCGCGGGATCGAGGATCTGCCACGCCTGCAACGTGAAATCGCGGCGCTTCGTCTGCTGCCGCAGCGGCTGGAGGCGTTGCGCAGCCCGCCGCCGACACCGCGCTGAACCGAAGCCCGCTTGCCCTGTCTTGCAAATTTCACGAATTGATCAGCACGGAAGCCCTTGCGTCTTTACCCCGCATGCGTCATAGCGCCGCTCGTTGACCTGATCGGAATGAACTGATCGCCCTGGTCATCTGCTGGCTGGAAGGAGCCCTACCATGGAAGCTCTCGTCCAACCGGGGATGGTCTCGGATTTGCCGAGCGACACCCGGAACACTGACGAAGACGTCTCGGCGCAGGCCGTGAAGGATTATTTCGTGCAGCGTAATGGCGTTCGCTACGCCGGCACGCATTTGATCGTGGACCTTTGGGGTGCCACCAACCTCGACGACCCGGCGCATATTGATGCCGTGTTGCGCGAAGGTGCCCTGGCGACGGGGGCTACGATCCTGCACGGGCATTTTCATCATTTCTCACCGAATGGCGGGGTTTCCGGCGTGCTGGTGCTGGCGGAAAGCCACGTCTCCATCCACACTTGGCCGGAACGCGATTACGCCGCGCTGGATATTTTCGTCTGCGGCGAATGCGACCCCTATAAGGCGATCCCGGCGCTCAAGCGCGGCTTCCTGCCGGAACGCGTGCAGCTTGCCGAACATAAGCGCGGCCTGATCGGCTAAAGCCGATACCGTTTGCGTTGTTTTAAGGGCCGGGTGGCAGCACCCGGCCTTTGCTTATGAAAGGGTGCCGCCATGGCGACCGATAGCTGGATCAATGAAACCCTTTACGCCGCTTGGGGGCAGCGTTTTCGTGTAAAACGCGAATTGGCGCGCGTGCAATCGGATTTTCAGGATATCGTTGTCTTTGAAAGCGAAACCCATGGCCGGGTGATGCTGCTGGATGGCGTGGTGCAGATCACTGAAGGCGATGAATTCGTCTATCAGGAAATGATCACCCATGTGCCCATCCTGGCCCATGGCGCGGCCAAGCGCGTGCTGATTATCGGTGCGGGTGATGGCGGTGTGCTCAAGCGCGTGTTGCAGCATCGCGGCGTTGAAAAAGCCGTGAAGGTGGAAATCGACGGCGAGGTTGTGCGTCTTTCCAAGGAATTCCTGCCTTCCATCGGCGGCAATGCCTGGAATGATCCGCGCGCCGAAGTGATCATCGGCGATGGCATTGATTATGTGCGCGTGGCACCTGCCGAAAGCTTCGATGTGATTATTGTGGACAGCACCGACCCGATCGGCGTTGGCGAAGTGCTTTTCACCGATGAGTTCTACGCCAATGCCGCGCGCATCCTTTCGCCACGTGGCTTGATCGTCAATCAATGCGGCGTGCCCTTCATGCAGGCCGAAGAATTGCACGAAACATCGCGTCGGCGCGCCAAATCCTTCCCCGACAATTGGGCCTATGTGGCGGCGGTCCCGACCTATGTCGGCGGTTTCATGACGCTCGGTTGGGCGGCGAAGGATGCGTCCTGCCGTGCGGTGTCAACGGATGAAATTCGCCGCCGTGCGGAAGCTTCCGGCATTCTGGGCACCACGCGCTATTGGACGCCAGAAATCCATACCGGCGCCTTCAATCTGCCGCCCTATATCGCGGAAAACCTCCCTGGCGCCTAAAACGGCGCGTGACTGATCAGGACTATCGCTCGCTTGCGCCCGCCAAAGGCGGGCGAGAGCCCGAACGGGCGACGCCGTTCAGTGCCTGCCCCGTTCACCTTCGTTCACGGGACATGCACCAAGCTTTTGTTTGGTCGCATTTTCCAAGTCGCCAAGTGAGGCCACTTGGCTTGAAAATGCTCCGGGCGGCGAAGACAAGCGCGCGGAGGCGCGCGCCGGCGTCTGAGGGCGGATCGGCAACGATCCGCATCCCCAAAGGAAAGCGCTTCAATTCACGTTGAAGCCCTGCACCAGGCTGCCGGAGACCAGGCGCCAGCCATCGACCAGCACGAAAAAGATCAGCTTGAAGGGCAGCGCCACCACTGATGGCGGCAGCATCATCATGCCGAGCGACATCAACAGGCTCGCGATTACCATATCGATGATCAGGAAGGGCAGGAACAGCAGGAAGCCGATTTCAAAAGCGCGCTTCAATTCACTGACAATGAAAGCCGGCACCAGGGCGCGCCAGGGTGTTGTCGCCGGATCGCTGACGGCGGGAATATTCGCGAGGTCCAGAAACAGCACAAGATCATCTTCGCGGACATTCGCCACCATAAAAAGCCGAAAAGGCTGCGCCGCCGCTTCCAGCCCGGACAATTCCGCCAATCGCCCTTCGGTCATCGGCAGAATGCCCTGAACCCAGGCGGCTTCAAAAACCGGCTGCATGACGAAAAAAGTCAGGAATAACGCAAGGCCGATCAGCACGGGATTGGGCGGAATACCGGGCGCGCCGATGGCGCTGCGCAGCAAGGACAGCACAATGACAATGCGCGCAAAGGCCGTTGCCATGACCAGCAGCGATGGCGCCAGCGACAGCAAGCCGATCAAGGCAGTCAATTGCACCAGACGCGCCGTGGCACCCGCCTGGCTGGTCTGCCCAAGATCGATCGAGACATTCTGCGCCAGCGCCGATGCCATTGGCACGGCTATCAGCCCCAGCGCAGCCAGCATGATCCGGATGGGCCGGCTATTCATGGCTTGGGCCTTTCTTCGGTGGGGGTGGGCAGCCAGCCCAGGCATAATTCCTGCGCGCCACCGGTCAGCAACAGCACTTCGCGCCCATCACAACGCACGATCATCAAGCGGCGCCCGGCATCCAGCGGCAGCACTTCCTGCAGCCGGAGCCTTTGGCCCGCTTGGCCGGGCGCCAAGCCCGTGGCGCGCAGGAAGCGCGCCAGCACCAGCACAAGGCCAAGCACAAAGACCAGCGCTGCCGCTGCGGTCAGCCAATCGCTGAATGAGAGGTTCATGCTGGTGGCGCCATCGGCACGGGTAGGGCTTTTTGCAGCCCATCCAGCCTGCCCAGCAGCCCCTGCAAGGCGCGGCGGAGCGCGGGCTTCATGGTATCAGGCGCGGCCTGGGCAGCGCTACAGAGGCGCCCGATTTCCGCATCCAGCCCGGCAAGATCCAGCGCCTCGCCCCCGGCAATCATTGCCGTGGCCTGCACCAGATTTTCCTCCATGGCCGCAATGGCGGATAGCACCGCCAGGCCCTGCTGCATGGCGCTGGGATCCTCAGGGGCGGGCGTATCAGGGGTCACAGCGTGATCCATGGGGATGGGCATAAAAAACCATATACAATGATTGTAATAAGTGAATTGTTAACGCATTTTGGCCCGCAATATGCAAGGATGATCCCATGGACCCGACCAGAACCGGCCCGATCGCCTTATCCGAACAGCGGCTGCGCTGGCTTGAAGCGCGCCAGCGTGTGCTGTCCCAGAATATCGCCAATGCGGATTCACCGGGCTACCGGCCATCCGATATGCAGCCCTTCGCCAAGGTATTGTCGCGGAGCGTCGCGGAACCCGCGATGCGGCTGACCAATGCGAATCACTTGCCGGGCACGCGCCATCAGGATGGCCGGGTGGTGAAGGAACCCAGATCGGCGGAGCGTGACCCGAGCGGCAATGCCGTTTCGCTGGAGCGTGAAGCCATGCGCGTGGCCGATACGGATACCGCGCATGCCACCGCCTTATCGGTCCGCCGCCGCTACATGAACATGTTCATGACAGCGCTTGGCCGCGGCCAATCATGAAGGGGCATTGAGCCATGGAACTTGACCGCGCGTTACGCATTTCGGCCGCTGGCATGCAGGTTCAGACCTCTCGGCTGCGGGTGGTGGCGGAAAACCTCGCCAATCGCGACAGCACGGCGGAGACCGCGGGGGGTGATCCCTATCGCCGCAAGACGGTCACCTTCGCCAATCGCTTCGATCGGGCGCTGGGCGCCAATATGGTGAGGGTTTCCCGCGTTGGCACCAGTCGCGGCGAATTCCCCACTCGCTTCGACCCCAACCATCCAGCAGCCGATGACAAGGGCTATGTCAAAACCGCCAATGTCGATTCCACCATTGAAGTGATGGATATGCGCGAAGCACAGCGCAGCTATTCCGCCAATCTTTCGGTGCTGGAAGTAACGCGCGGCATGCTGACCCGCACGATTGAGGCGCTGCGCTAATGCCCCTTCCCCTGACCCCTGGTGGCGCGGCGGCGGCCTATCGCGCCAATATGGCAGCGGCCAGCCCCGCTGCATCCGGCACCTCCGCCACTGGCGAAGCCGGCGGTGGCTTTGGCGAAGCACTGGCCCGTGCGGTCGAAAATGCTGTGGCCACAGGGCATGAGGCTGACCGGGCATCAGCACGCGGCTTGATGGGCGAAGGCAGTGTGACCGATCTGGTGGTGGCGGTTGGGCGCGCGGAACTCACCTTGCAGACGGCGGTGGCGGTGCGCGACCGGGTGGTCGCCGCCTATCAGGAAGTGATGCGTATGCCGATCTGACGCCGAACTCAGCATCCGATTGCATGCGGGAAGGGCGGGGCGATGAATGAAATCGCACAAGCGAGCCGTGAAGCGCTGTGGGTCAGCCTGCAAGTAGCTGGTCCCTTGCTGGTATTATTGCTGGTGGTGGGCCTGATCGTCGCGGTGTTTCAGGCGCTGACGCAAATCAATGAGGCGTCACTGTCGTTTCTGCCGAAGCTTGCCGCGCTTGCCATTGCCTTGATCATTCTGGGGCCCTTCATTTCCGGTGTGATGCGCGGCTATGGGCAGGGCGTGTTCGATATGATCATTCAGATCGGCGGACGCCCTTGAGATGAGCGAAGCGGAATTACTGGCCGCGCTGCCTGATATCGCCTTTCGCGTTATTCTGATGTTGGCGCGCCTGGGTGCCGTGGTGATGCTGATGCCCGCCCTGGGTGAGCAGGAAATTCCTGCCCCCATCCGGCTAGGCATTGGCTTGGCGTTGGTTGGTGTTCTCTATCCCGCGATTCAACCTTCCTTGCCGGCGGCGCCTGATGCCGTGGGTGAAATGCTGCGCCTATTGGGCACCGAAATCCTGATCGGCATCTGGTATGGCGGGCTGGCGCGCATGGTGGCGATGGCCATGGCCATGGCTGGACAATTCCTGGCACTGCTGATGGGCATTTCGCAAATGCTGGTGCCGGATGCGGCCGTGGGTGGGCAAAGCGCGGTCACGGCGCGTTTTTTCACCTTGCTATCGGTGGTCCTGCTCCTCGGTACGGGTCTGTATGCTTTGCCGCTCAAGGCCTTGGCGGAAAGCTATGCAGTGCTGCCCATTGGGCAGGGTTTCCTGGCCGGGCCTGGGGCGGAAGCCATGGCGGTTGCGGTGGGGGAGAGTTTCCTGCTCGCGCTGCGTTTGGTCGCGCCTTTCATCCTGCTGGGCGTGGTGTTGAATCTGGCCTTCGGCTTGCTCGCGCGCATTGCGCCGCAGGTGCAGGTCTATTTCCTTGTGGTGCCTGGGCAGATCTTGCTCGGCCTATCGCTTTTGGCGCTGCTGCTGCCGGCCATACTCGGCGCTTATGCCAGTGCTGCGCGTGAAAGTTTCCTCGCCTTGCCGGGGGGGCGCTGAGCCATGGCCGAAGGCGGGCGCGAAGACGACGCAGAAGACAAGACAGAAGAAGCGACGCCAAAGCGGCTTGAGAAAGCGCGCGAGGAAGGTCAGATCGCCCTTTCGCGTGAGGCGGTGAATTTCGCGGCGCTGGGCGCTGGCTTGCTTGGCATGGCGATAGGCTTGCCGCCCCTTGGTTAT
>JBDKIR010000389.1:0-5843 GCA_039797035.1 Pseudomonadota bacterium
ATTGAGCGCGGCGCCACGCCTGCCCCATTGCGGCCTTTTGCTGGTCAATCCGCGCGTTTCCTTGCCAACCCCCGCCGTGTTTCGTGCCCGGCAGGGCGCATTTTCGCCGCCCGCAACCTTATGCGACGGCTGGTCTGAGGCCACCGGCATGGCGCGGGATCTCGCCGTTTTGGGCAATGATTTGCAGCAGCCGGCGATATCGCTCTGCCCCCCGATTGCCGAGGTTCTGGCGGCCATTGCCGCGCAGCCCAATTGCCTTCTTGCGCGCATGAGCGGTTCGGGTGCGACCTGCTTTGGCCTATTCCCGAGTGCCGCTACCGCTGCTGCTGCCGCCGCTGCCTTGCCGCCGGCCTGGTGGTGCTGGGGCGGGGGGCTCTCAGGCCGGGTTTTTTGAGCGCGCGCTGAGCCATGCCTCAGAAAATCGCCCCGCCCGTTGTTTTGCGCGCATCTTCATCCCGGGGGCTGCTTCCATCCTGCGATGATCTGCTCTAAGACGCGCTGCGGCTGGGGCGTCGCCAAGCGGTAAGGCAGCGGTTTTTGGTACCGCCATTCCCAGGTTCGAATCCTGGCGCCCCAACCAATCCCTTACAATCCAAGCAAATCCAGCGTGCGGGCGATGATTTTCGCCTCATCAAAACGCTCAAGCGCGCGCGCCCGCCCGGCTTCCCCCATGCGGGCCCGCAGCGCCGGATCGGCGGCAAGTTGGGAAAGCGCTTCGGCCAAGGGCGCGATCGATTCGATCGGTACCAAAAGCCCCGTTTCACCCGCCAACACCTGTTCACGCGGGCCGCGGATATTGGTGGCCACCACGGGCAGGCCGGTCAGCATGGCTTCAATCACGCCCATCGGCAGCCCTTCGAAATGGGAGGGCAGGCAGAATACATCCGCGGCCGCCAGCAACTGCGCGACATCATGCCGGTAGCCAAGCCGCGTCAGCCGGGGGCCAAGGGCCGCGGCGGCGCGGGCGAAATGCGGTTCCATATCCTCGCCATGATCGGAGGCAAGGCGTTCGCCCACCACCCATAGCTGCGCATTCGGCGGGGTTGCTTCCATGGCGCGCAGCAATTCGGGATAGCCCTTGTGGCGCACCAGCCGCGATACGGCGATGACGACGCAATCATCCTTTGTGGCACCCAGCGCCACGCGAATTTCCGCCCTTGCCTTGGGATCGGGATGGAAAATGGCCGGGTCGCGCCCATTCAGGATTGCGGTTGCCTTTGGGTGAATGCCAAGGCGCCGCGCATCTTCGGCTTCTTCGGCGCTGACGGTCAGGTAGATATCGGTGATGCGTCCGGCCAGGCGTTCAAGCTGCAAGGCCAGGCTGCGGCGCCACCAAGGGCCTGGCTGATTGAACAGAAAGCCATGGCAGGTATAGGCGATATGCGGCACCCCCACAGCGCGCGCCGCTGCGCGCCCGATCAGGCCACTGATCGGCATATGGGCATGCACCAGATCGAATTTCTCGCGCCGCAGGAAGTCCCGCACGGCACGATAGGCGCGCAGCTGCGCCAAGGGGTTCATGCTGCGTGCCATGGGCATGGCTTCAATCCGGAAGCCTTCGGCGCGCGGGATTTCCAGCAAGGGACCTTCAGCGCAAATGCCGACCACTTCATGCCCACTCGCGCGCGCGCCGCGCATCAACGGCAGCAGGAAATGCCGCATGGCAAAATCAACATTGGCAATCAGGCAGATTTTCATGGCATGCCAAGGCCGCGCGGCAAGGTCAGGTTTCGGCGGTCAGCGCGGCGGCGGGACTGGGCAGGCTGACGCGTGTGATGGCCCATTGCAGCGACACTTCATTTTCTTCCGCGTGGAGAACAATTTGCAGGCTGCGGCGGGCTTCGCCAGCCAGATAGATGCTATCTTCCAAGGCAACCCTGGCGCCCTTGGCGCGCAGTTTCCAGCCCGCGCCGGAAGGCAGGCGCAACAACACCGCGCTTTCATCCTGCAACAGATTGGCGATCACCGCCGGATGCAAATGAAAGCGCACGACGAAAATCGGCACCGGCATATCGGGCGGGATTTCCAGCACATCTTCACCGCGCAAATCATCGCCTGATTCCGCAAGATACAATCTGCGCCGATGCACCGCGTTGAAGGCGCTGCGCCAACCATCATGGCTGACTTCCAGCCATTGTGCGCCGGTCGCTTCCTGGCGTTCGGCATCAACCTTTTCGGGTTTGCGGCCAAGACCCTCCAGGCGCAATTCACTGGAATTGGTGTCCGACAGCACCAGGGTGGAATGCGCGGCCGTGGCCCGCAGCGCATCCCGCCAGGCTTCCTCACCCGCCGGGGCGGCGCCGCAATTGACGATCAAGCGATCCCGCCCCACCGACATTTCAAAGGACAATGTGCCGGCATGGGAAAAGCGATCAGCGCCGGTGGGTAGGCCACCCAGGCCGAATATGCCGGCGCGGCTGGTCGGGGGGGCGCCCGTGTCCATGATAACCAGGCTGCGGCCTGCTTGCAGGCGCTGAAAGCCGGTTTCGGGCAATTCCAGCGCAGCCCGGCCGCGTGCCTGGCCTTGCGTCAGCACCAGATCCAGCAGGGCAGAGCTTTCTTCCCGCGTGCCATTGAAAAGGGCGAGGCCACCATCACCATGGCGGAACAGCCGCAGCGCCGGGGCCGCGCGGTCCAGTGCTGCCAATAAATGCGGCGGCGCTTCCACGCCCACGCCATGCAGCAGGTTGCGGATTTCAATCAGATCCTGCAGCGCCAAAAGCTGTTGCCCGGGGGAGCGTTCAACATGCCCGCCATCGGGCAGGAATTGGCGTTCAATTTCGGCCGGCAGAAAGCGCACGGCGCGTTGCAGATAGGCTTCTTCTTCCAAAGCGATGGCTGCAGCCAAAGCGCCTTTTAGCGCCACCAGCGCCCCGCGATGTTCCGCTTCCGCCGGCAGGGCGCCGACCAGATCGCGGGCATCTTGCGCCAGGCGCTGCATGACCTGGCGCCGAAAAACATCTTCCGCCGTGGCAGCGAAGAAATCCCAATGGCCGAGCCAGGCGGAAAGCCGTGCCCCGACCACTTCTGGTGCATCGGCGATGTCTTCTTCCCAGCCGCGTTGCAGCCAGTCAGCGGTCAGCGCCCGCGCACGCAAGCGCGCCGCATCCGTGCCAAGGGCGCGCAGGTCTCGCAGCCAGGCAAAACCATGAGCCGCCGCGCGCCATGTTGCCGAAGCGCCAGCCGCCCCCCAGCCTTCGCCGCCTTCCGTGGCGATGCGCAAAGGGCGGATGGTGCCGGCGAAATCGGCTTCCCCGCGCAGCAGCCGGGCGCCACGGGCGGCATCACCGGGCCAAAGATCGCGAAAGGGGCGCGCTGGGGCATCCGGCACGCGCACAGGGCGGAGCCGGGCGAGTTTCTGCCGGGCGCCGCGCAGCAGATTGATCATGCCGCGCCCCCGCGGAGCGCCTTGATCGCGGTGGCATAATCCGGCGCGCCAAAAACGGCGGTGCCCGCCACCAGCACATCCGCGCCGGCATTCAGGCAAAGCGGCGCGGTTTTGGCGGTGACGCCACCATCCACCTGCAACCGGATATCGCGGCCCGAGGCTTCAATCAGCCGGCGCAGCTTTTCGATTTTCGGCAATTGGCTCTCAAGGAAGCTCTGCCCGCCAAAACCGGGATTGACCGACATGACCAGGATAAGGTCGCAAAGATCCAGCACATGTTCGATGGCGCTGATCGGCGTGGCCGGGTTCAGCACCACCCCGGCCTTCTTGCCGAGGCCCCGGATGGTTTGCAGGGATCGATGCAAATGCGCCCCCGCTTCGGGGTGCAGCGAAATCAGATCCGCCCCGGCATCGGCAAAAGCCTGAAGGTAAGGATCCACCGGCGCAATCATCAAATGCACATCAAAGGGGATGGTGGTGTGCTTGCGGAGCGCTTTGATCAGCCCCGGCCCGAAGGAGATATTCGGGACGAAATGGCCATCCATGATATCAAGGTGCAGCCAATCCGCGCCGGCAGCGGTTATGGCGCGCACTTCCTCACCGAGTTTGGCGAAATCGGCGGCCAGAAGCGACGGGGCAATGAGGGGCGCGGGTTGCACGATTCCCTTTGTAACCTTGCGCTCCCGCCGGGACAACCTTGCCCGGCGTCTGTCATGCACTTCCAGCCAACGCGCCCGAAGCCTGCCACAGGCGGGCATGCCTTGGTGCTTCAAGCTGGATCGGTCAGGATCCGTTATAATGGCTTGCGCAAAAGGGCGCGCACGACCTCCGCATGGCCCTGATGGCGCGGGCCTTCATCCAGCAGCACGGTGCCTTCGAGTAGTTCCAGCACCTCAAGACCCGCGAAACATTCTTCGACGATGGCGCGACTCCAGAGCAATTCGCGCATCTTGGGGCCGCCGCTGCGGCGGCCTTCCTGGGCGGGGGTGAAGCATTCCAGCACCAGCAGGCCACCGGGGGCGAGCGCCGCCAGGGCGCCTTGCGTGGCGCGGGCGCGGTCTTCCGGCGGCAGATGCAGGTAAATCCAGGCGATCAGGTCAATCCGCGCCTTGGGCCAATCCCATTCAGCGACATTGGCGGTTGTGGTCTTCAACGCGACACCGCGCTGCCGGGCGAGCGCCGCCGCCTTGGCCAGCCCAACGCCCGACCAATCCACCGAGGTGACATCCAAGCCCTGACCGGCGAGCCAGACGCCATTGCGTCCTTCACCATCGCCAACGGCCAATGCACGCATGGCGGGGCGCAGGCGATGCGCCTGGGATTGCAAATAAAGGTTCGGCGCCTCACCAAACTCAAAGCCGCCATTCTGGTAGCGTTCATCCCAGGCCAGGCTCGTGCTCATGATTTTCCTCGCGGGGTGGGGCGCCAGTCGGGGGGCGCCAATTCAAAGCCGGCGAAATCAAAGGCCGGGCTGACGGTGCAGCCCACCAGGCTCCAGCGGCCAAGCGAAACCGCGCTTTGCCACCAGCCCTTCGGCACCAGAGCGAATGGGCGCTGATGGCGCGAAAGATCGGGGCCGAGATGCACGGCTTCCGCATCATGGCCATCGGGGGAAAGGCTCAGCGCCAGCGGGCCGCCCGCATACCAATGCCAGGCTTCGGCGGCATCCACGCGGTGCCAATGGCTGAATTCATCGGCGGCGAGCAGGAAATAGATCGCGGTGCCCGCGCCGCGACCGCCACCTTCCGGCGGATCGCGCCAGATTTCGCGGTAATGGCCGCCCTCTGGATGCGGCGCCAAATCCAGCGCGGCAATGACCTGCGCGGCGGTCACGCCCGGATCGCGCAGGTCAACCATGGTTAAGCCGACCGGGACGGTTTCGGCGAGCGCCGGCAGTTTGGAAACCTCCGCAAACCAGGCGGCGAGCTTCGGGCAGGCATCGCGCCAGGGTTCATGCGGGAAGCGGAAATCGAGGTAACCAAGCGCGCAGGCAATGCTGATGGCGCCGATATCGCCGAGCCCACGCGGCGGGTCCTTTTCCAGCACGGCCAGGGCGCGTTCGACGGCGGCCTTCTGGCGCGCATCGAAAGCCTTGCGGCCATCATCCTGCGGGTGGTTCATGTGCAGGCGCCGCCCCACGGCGGCATCCAGAATGCCATCGGCGGCGGCTTGGCGGATCATTGCCTTCAGGCGCAGGGCGCTGCCGGTGGGCGGGAACAGCGGCGCGGCGGAGCCGATCGTGTCCAGATATTCGCAAATCACCGGGCTGTCATAAATCGCCGTGCCATCATCGGCGACCAGCGCCGGCACCTTGGACAGCGGGTTATCCGCCAGCAATTCGGCCGGGGATTGATGAGGATTGGTCGAGACCTTTTCCAACAGCCCGGCAATGCCGCGGGCAATGGCGCAGACCATGACCTTGCGCACATAGGGGCTGGCTGGGGAGTAATGCAGT
>JBDKIR010000390.1:0-4328 GCA_039797035.1 Pseudomonadota bacterium
CCAATCGGCGCTGGAGTTCGGCGCGGGCTTATCTTGCGCCTGCCAAAGGGCGCGCCAATCTCGAAATCCGCACCAATGCCCATGCGACGCGCGTGGTGATCGACAATGGCCGTGCGACGGGCCTGGAATATCAGGATCGCGGCGGGCGCAAACTGGCGCGGGCGCGGCGTGAAGTGATTGTTGCGGGCGGGGCCTATGGGTCGCCGCAATTATTGCAATTATCCGGGCTTGGGCCGGCGGAGCATTTGCAGGCCATGGGCATTCCGGTGCTGCGCGATATGCCGGCGGTGGGCGCCAATCTGCATGATCATTTTTGTGTTTATCTGATGTGGCGATGCAGCAAGCCCGTTACCTTCAATGATCTGGAAAATAGCTGGCCGCGTAAGATTGCCGCTGCACTGCAATATGGCCTGTTCCGCACCGGACCAATGGCCGTGAATGCGGTGCGTACCGGGCTCTTCACACGTTCGGACCCTCGCCTGGAACAGCCGGATTTGCAGATCAATCTGCTGGAATGGAGCACGCTGGAACGTTCCAAGCATGGCGTGATCCCGCATCCGTTTTCAGGCTTTACCTTGAGCCCCGTGCATCTGGCCCCGGAAGGGCGCGGCACGGTCCGGCTTGCGAGCCCTGACCCCTTCGCCGCCCCCGCGATTACCTTCGGTTTTCTCTCTTCCGATTACGATATGCGGGCCATGATCAGTGGCATCAAGCTGGC
Source organism: Pseudomonadota bacterium (assembly GCA_039797035.1). Taxonomy (GTDB): domain Bacteria; phylum Pseudomonadota; class Alphaproteobacteria; order Acetobacterales; family Acetobacteraceae; genus Neoroseomonas. The sequence goes on from JBDKIR010000390.1 coordinate 719, forward strand.
GCGTCGGCTGGTGGAACAACCGGCACTCAAGCCCTTTGCGCTGGGTGAATTGGTGCCAGGCGATGCCTATGCCAGCGAAGCGGATATGGAACGCTTCATCCGCGAAACCGGGGCGACCAATCATCACCCATCCAGCAGTTGCGCCATGGGTATCGGCAGCAATAGCGTGGTTGATCCGCGTTTGCGTGTTCATGGTGTGGCGGGTTTGCGCGTGGCGGATGCTTCCATCATGCCATCCGTCGTGGCCGGCAATACCAATGCGCCATCCATCATGATTGGTGAAAAAGCCGCTGCCATGATCCTGGAAGATGCTTGAGCCTGACACGAAACGAAACAAGGATATCGTCATGATTTCGCTGCTTGGCACCTGGCAATTACTGCGCGTGCGCGCGACCGATGCGGCGGGCCAACCGCTGCTTCATCATCAATATGGGCCGCAGCCGACCGGCATTGTGCAATTCGGGCCAGAGCGTATGCAGGCCGCCACCGGCGATGGCCGCGCCGTGCTGCCGCCCGGGGTGAAACGCTTCTGGTCGGCCTATACGGGCAATTACACCTTTGATGGCACCACCTTGGTGACAAAGGTGGATGACAGCAATCTGGCCGATCGTATCGGGGGGGAGCAGATACGCCATGTGCGCGCCGAAGGGGCTGGCGTATGGCTCAAGCCCCCGCCGCGCATGGTTGATGGCGCCATGCAGCAATTGGAATTGTACTGGGAACGAATCGGCTAAGCAGCCATCTGAAGCACGCTCACGCCATGCGGGCGGAGCGGCGCTTCAGTAGCCACAATAGCCAAAGCGCGATGCATAAATTGGCCAGGTTCCAGGCAATGCCATTCAACATGGCGGCGGTATAGCCGCCGGTCAGATCGAAAAGCGCGCCCGCCATCCAGCCACCCACCGCCATGCCAACCATGGTGGATGACAGCGCAAGACCAACCCGGCTGCCAGCCTGAGCGGGCGGGAAGTTTTCACGCACAATCATGGCGTAGCAGGGCACCAAACCGCCCTGGAACAGGCCAAACATGAAGGACACGAGAAAAAGCGCCACCAGCCCATCCGACGGCAGAAAGAGCAAGAGCGCGACACCTTGCAGCAAAGAAGAAAGCACCAGGGTTCTCACCCCGCCGATGCGATCCATGATGAAGCCAAAAATCAACCGAGACGCGATGCCGCTGGCCAACATGACAGAGAGCATTTCCGCACCACGCGCCGCGCCATAACCAAGATCAACGCAATAAGCGACGATATGCACCTGTGGCATGGCCATGGCGATGCAGCAGGTAATGCCGGCCATGATCAGCAATGTCTGCAACACATTCGGCGAAATCCCCAGCGCCATGGGATTGCGCGGCACAACGCTCCCAGGTGCGGCTGCTGCCGGCATGGGCGCGCGGGTGCGGAGCAAAAGCGCCAGGGGTACAAGTGTCACGAAACTCGCAATACCCATGATCAGATGGGCCTGGCGCCAGCCAATGGTGGAAATGCCCCATTGCAGCAATGTCGGCCAAAACGTACCCGCGAAGTAATTACCGGAAGCCGCCAAGGCCATGGCAATGCCGCGACGCTTTTCAAACCATAAGGACACATCAGCGATCAGCGGGCTGAACACCGCCGCCGCCCCAAAACAGCTGAGCAAGACGCCGTAGGAAAGACCAAAGACCAGAAGATTGGGCGCCAATGATGCGGCAATGCCCCCCAGCCCAATAGAGACAGCGCCAATCAATACCGGCACCATGACACCGAAACGATCGGCAAGCCTTCCCATCATGACACCACCGGCCATGAAGCCAACCATGGTCATGGTATAGGGCAATGAAGCGCCACCCCGCAGGGTGCCGAATTCCGCTTGCACCGCGGGCAGCACCACAACCACCGTCCACATGGGCGCGCTGCCGATCATGCTGATCAGCAGGGCAATCGCCAAGCGTGTCCAGGCGGCACGCCCATCCAAGCGGGTATCAGTCATTGCAGCGGTCATGATTCATCAAAGGCTTTCTAAAAGGATCATCGCGCAGCAATGAAAATCTTGCGCCATCGGGCCGCGTTCAAGCGCCCCCTGGTGTCCAGCGATAAGCACGCTGGGTCGATTCACCCATCAGCATGGCGCGGTCACTATCGCTCAAACGATCCGAGCGCAGGAAAGCCTCCACGCCTTCGGCATAGGTCATCAATTCAACGGCGCGCGTCCAATCAGTGCCCCATAGGCAACGCTGCAGGCCAAAGGCATCAAAAATGCGCGCGAGTGGATCCCAGATATCGCCATAAGGGTATTCCCCACGCGACAGCGTGCAGGCGCCGGTGATTTTCACGACGATATTGGGGAAGGCGGCAAGGGCGAGCAGCTTGGGTAGATCAGCAAAGGGGGTTTCCAGGCGCGGCAATTCAAAGGGCTGTTGCAGCCCCAGATGATCAATCACAAGCCGCGTGTCAGGGTTGCGGCGCGCCAATTCATGCACCTGATCAAGCCGGCCCCAACACAGCAGATTGACCGGAATATCGCGCTTGGCCGCCGTGGCCAGTACGTGATTGATGCCAGGATCCGCGGGGTCTGCGGAAACATCGCCCCGCATCATGATGCGAATGCCAACCGCGCCAGGGGTTGCCTGCCAATCGATAATGGTATCCGCCACCGCCGGATCATTGGGGTTGACCGGCTTCACCAAGGCGAAACGCTGCGGATAGGCGTTGCGGACTGAAACCGCATAGCTCGCATCATAGCGATACATGGTGAAGGCAGAAACCAGAATGGCGGCATCAACACCCACCGCATCCATCGCCTTCACCATATCTTCCCCGGTGACTTCAGGCGGCCCATGCAATACCGCATGCCAAGGCCGGCCCGGATGATCACGTTCATAGGCATGCACCTGGGCGTCGATGATTGGCATTGGCGTATCCTCTGCTGGGGGCGATTGGCGCGCCCCAATTTTTGGAAAGGCTAGGCGTCAGCGCCCTATCCAGCAAGGGGCAGGCGGACCCTTGGTGCGGCGCCCAATCCGATCTAGCCTAATGGCCATCCATCTGATGCATGAGGAAACAAGATGACTGCCCCTGAAAGAATGCGCGCCCTGCTCGCCAAGCCTGATTTCGTCGTGATGCCTGCGGTGTGGGATGGGCTGAGCGCCAAGCTTGCCGCTGGTGCCGGCTTTCAAACCGCCTTTTTGTCAGGGTCTTGCGTGGCGGCGAGCCGTTTGGGCGGGCCTGACCTTGATCTGATTTCTTTCGCGGAAATGTTCGACAGCTTCAATATGGTACGCGGCGCGGCACCCGATACCCTGGTATTGGCCGATGGCGATCATGGCTATGGCAATGCGATGAACGTGCAACGCACCGTGCGCGCTTATGGTCGCGCTGGCGCTGCCGCCATTCTGATTGAAGACAAGATCACGCCACGCGCCCTGACCGCAGCGGGCAAGCCATGTTTACCGCGTGAAGAAGCGCGCATGAAAATTCGTGCGGCGGTGGAAGCGGCCAAGGAATCCGGCATTCTGATTCTGGCACGCACGGATTGCCGCCCAACGGCCGGCATTGATGAAGCCGTCGCGCGGATTGAAATGTTCGTCGAAGAAGGCGCCGATATCCTGTTTCTGGATAGCCCCGTCGAT
>JBDKIR010000391.1:0-2542 GCA_039797035.1 Pseudomonadota bacterium
GTAATCTTTCGGCAATCCCAACGCATCGCCAATGGCCCTTGCCAAGAAGCGGGTCTCGGGTGGAAACCCTGCACAGCCAAAGCCTGTTCGGCGCCCGTCTTGGGACCGAAGCCCCTTAACATCTGAACCCTTGGAAGCCCAGCCATGGTCCCGCGTTATTCCCGCCCCCAGATGGAAGCCATTTGGGCCCCCGCCAATCGGTACCGCATCTGGTTCGAGATTGAGGCCCTGGCAGCGGAAGAAATGGGCCGAATCGGCACCATCCCGGCTGAAGCGGCCAAGGTCATCCGCGAAAAGGGCGCCCCGCGCGCGGCCGGGATCACGGATGCCGACATTGCACGAATCGACGATATCGAACGCGTCACGCGCCATGATGTGATCGCCTTCCTGACCTGGATGGGGGAAGGCATCGGCCCGGAAGCGCGCTTCATGCACCAGGGCATGACGTCTTCCGACGTGCTGGACACCTGCCTGGCCGTGCAAATGACCCAGGCGGCGGATCTGCTGATCGCGGATATTGATGCGCTATTGGCCGCGCTGAAGACCCGCGCGATGGAGCATAAATTCACCCCGACCATTGGCCGCAGCCACGGCATCCATGCCGAACCCACCACCTTCGGCCTGAAGCTGGCAGGCTATTACGCCGAATTCACCCGTAGCCGCGCCCGCCTGGTCGCCGCGCGGGCTGAGGTCGCGACCTGCGCCATTTCCGGCCCTGTCGGCACCTTCGCGAGTGTGGATCCGCGCGTGGAAGCCTTTGTTGCCGGCAAGCTTGGCCTTTCGGTGGAACCGGTCTCCACCCAAGTGATCCCGCGCGACCGCCACGCGGCGTTTTTCGCGGCGCTGGCGGTGGTGGCAAGCGGCATTGAGCGCTTGGCCACCGAAGTGCGCCATTTGCAAAGAAGCGAAGTGCGCGAAGCCGAGGAATTCTTCCATGCCGGGCAGAAGGGATCTTCCGCCATGCCGCATAAGCGCAACCCGGTGCTGAGTGAAAACCTCACGGGGCTCGCGCGCCTTGTGCGCGGCTATGTCGTGCCGGCGCTGGAGAATGTGGCACTTTGGCATGAACGCGATATCAGCCATTCCTCGGTGGAACGCGTGATCGGCCCGGATGCGACGATTGCGCTTGATTTCGCGCTGATGCGCCTGACCGGCATGATGGAAAAGCTCACCATCTATCCCGCGCGCATGCAGGCCAATCTGGAGAGCCTGGGCGGTGTGGTGCATAGCCAGAAGGTGCTGCTGGCGCTGACTCAGGCGGGCATGAGCCGCGAGGATGCCTATGCCACGGTGCAGCGCTGCGCCATGGCCACCTGGCAGGCTTTGGGCAGCGCGGGGGCGAAGGATTTCCGCACCAATCTGTTGGAAGATGCCGGCGTGGCCGCGCTGATGGATGGCCCGGCACTGGATCGCGCCATGGATCCCGCGCGCGATTTTGGCCATGTGGAGACCATTTTCGCGCGCGTCTTTGGTGGATGATGCTCTTTGGCCCTGACGCCCCTCGGCGTCAGGGCCAAGCGTCAGAAGCTCAGTGGTGTGGCATGCACCACATGGGGCAGGTGGCGCACTTCCGCCAGCACCGATTCCGGCATCGGGCCATCCAGCCCAACCAGGCAGATTGCATCGCCACCCGGCGCCGCGCGGCCCAGATGCAGCGTGCCGATATTGATGCCCGCTGCCGCCAGCGCCGTACCAAAACGCCCGATGAAGCCGGGCTTATCCTGATTGGTCACATAAAGCATATGCGGTGCGAAATCCGCTTCCACCGCAATACCCTTGATCGCGACCAGGCGCGGCTTGTTTTCCGCCAATAGCGTGCCGGCAATGGAACGCTGCCCCTGATTGGTGGTGACGGTGATGGTGAGCAGGGTTTGATATTCGCCCCGCCGTTCCATGATGGTTTCCGCCACGTCGATACCGCGTTCCTTCGCCAGCACCGGCGCATTCACCATATTCACCGCGCCCATTTGCGGCGTCAGCACGCCGGCCAAGGCTGCCGCGGTCAGCGGGCGGCGATTAAGCTCCGCCGCATGGCCTTCATATTCAATGCGGATCGCCTTGATCGCATCATCCTGCCCGGCCGTGAGCTGCCCCGCCATGGAACCAAGCAAGCGCGCCAATTCCATATAGGGCTTCAGCCGCGGCGCTTCTTCCGCGGTGACGCTTGGCATATTGATGGCGTTGGACACCGCGCCGGTCAGCAGAAAATCCGACATTTGTTCGGCGACTTGCAGGGCCACATTCTCCTGCGCCTCATTCGTTGCCGCCCCCAGATGCGGGGTGCAGACAACATTCTCAAGCGCGAAAAGCGGGCTGTCGGTCGCGGGCTCGACCTCAAACACATCAAGTGCCGCGCCAGCCAAATGGCCGGATTGCAGCGCTTCGGCCAGCGCCACTTCGTCCACCAATCCACCGCGCGCGCAATTGATCAACCGCGCGCCCTTCTTCATGCGGGCAATATTCTCGCGGGAGAGGATATTGCGCGTCTGTTCGGTCATCGGCGCATGCAGCGTGATGAAATCGGCGCGCGCCAGCAATTCAG
>JBDKIR010000392.1:0-6317 GCA_039797035.1 Pseudomonadota bacterium
ATTGTGCCGCGTGGATCTGCCAGGTCAGTCCTCTTTTGACAGCTTCCTGCCGGCTTTCCCGTAAAAGGGTTTCGGTACAGGTATCTATCTGCGCTGGCACCACCATACCAAACAGCCGGCCACTCTCATGCTGTTCGGCCCGTTGGATAAGACGCAGCGCCTCCTCCATGGCCTTCTCACCGGCTTTCTCATCCCATTCATATTCCACAACATGGCCATTCTTGGTGAACCAGCGCGCCGAGCGGAACATGGGCGCGATGCAAACGCGCATGCCTGATTCCGCCAAAAGATCCAGCCAAGCCGGATGCGCCATGGAAAGATCAGCCAGCGTAGTCACGCCAGACAGCAGCAATTCGGATAAAGCGACACGCACGCAATGCGGCACGGCTTCCGCATCGGCGCGAAAAATCGGCATGTATTCATAAAGCGATGAATTATAGAGGCCCGGTGAGCCGATTTCATCAATCAGCCCCTTATTCATCGGTTCGCTGGAAGGATGGGAATGGATGTTCACCAAACCCGGCATGACCATCATGCCCTTCCCATCAACAACCTCATCCGCCAAGCCATCATAACCGCGCCCGACAAAGCTCAGCGTTCCATCGGTGAAAGCCACTTCCGCATCCGGCAGATAGTAATGGCTCTGGCTTGCTTCATCCCAGGCCAGGACGAGTTCGGCATTACGAATAACGGTGGTGGTCATGCTTTAATCCCCTGCGTCGCGGACGCCATGCTAAGGGATTTTCTATCCAGCGCTACCGGCAAAAAAGAAGCCGCGCGGCGTTTCCCCCGCGCGGCAGATCAGTACCAAAAGGGGAAGTCTATTAGCCGAGCCTTTCCCCATGCAGCGCCACATCAAGGCCTTCGCGTTCCTCTTCTTCCGTCACGCGCAGACCCACGACGATATCGGTGATCTTCAGCAGAACCCAAGAAGCGATTGCCGTATAAACAATGGTGGCACCAACCGCGATGCACTGCTTGATGAATTGATCCAGACCACCAGCAGATCCATCCGGCGCGGCAGTAGTGGCAGAAAGCGGGCCATAGGCCAGAAAGCCCACCAGCAAGGCACCAACAATGCCGCAAATGCCGTGCACGCCGAAGGCATCCAGGCTGTCGTCATATTTCAGCGCATGCTTCAAGGAAGTGGCGCCCCAGAAACCGGCCAGACCAGCAACGATCCCAATAATGAGCGCCGCCCCCGGCAGAACGAAGCCGGAAGCCGGTGTGATAGCCACCAGGCCTGCCACGGCGCCAGAAATGGCCCCCAGAACGGAAGGCTTACCCTTGCCAATCCATTCCGCGAGAGTCCAGGACAGCACCGCGCCAGCGGCACCAATCTGCGTCACCAGCATGGCCATGCCTGCGCGACCGCCAGAAGAGCCAACGGCCGAACCCGCATTGAAGCCGAACCAGCCAACCCACAGCAAACCTGCCCCGATCACCGCAAGGCCCAGGTTGAAGGGAGAGAGGTTCTCAGTCCCATAGCCAATGCGCTTGCCCAGCACGATCGCCGCGACCAAGCCTGCAACACCAGCATTGATGTGCACCACCGTACCGCCGGCAAAATCCAGCGCGCCCAGTTCAAAAATCCAGCCATTGGGATGCCAGACCCAATGCGCCACCGGAGAGTAAACAAGCAGAGTCCACAAGCTTGTGAAAACCACCAGCGCAGAAAACTTCATGCGATCCGCGACGGCGCCAGTAATCAGCGCAGCCGTGATGATGGCAAAACTCATCTGGAACATCGCAAAGATTGATTCCGGAATGGTTGTTGCCACCGCTGCATCGCCAGAGCCCAGCGTGAAGGGCTTATCCCAGTTTGCGCTGAGACCGCCCATCAGAAAGCGTGAGAAATCACCAATCCAGGCATTGCCTTCGCCAAAGGCCAGGCTGTAGCCCGCCACCATCCACAGCACAGAAACCAGTGCGCAAATGAAGAAGGACTGCATCATGGTGGCCAGGATGTTTTTCTTACGCACCATGCCCGCGTAGAAAAGCGCAATGCCAGGCACCGTCATCAGCAATACCAGCGCGGTGCTGGTCAGCATCCAGGCGGCATCGCCCGTATCCACTTTGGCTTCCTCGGCGGCAAAGGCAGCACCGGCACTCAGCAGGAAGGAGGCCGCGGCAAGGCCGCAGCGTGTAAGGAATTTCATAGGCTTCCTCATGTCATCAATTGTTGGGGAAAGCGTGCTCATAGGGCGGAATCATCCGTCTCACCGGTGCGAATACGCAGCGCGCGCTCCACATCCATGACGAAGATTTTGCCATCACCGATCTTGCCGGTGCGGGCCGTGGTCGCGATGGCCTCAACCACCGCGTCAACCATTTCGGCGGGAACCGCGACTTCGATCTTTACCTTGGGCAGGAAGCTCACATGGTATTCCGCCCCACGGTAGATTTCGGTCTGCCCCTTTTGGCGGCCGAAGCCCTTCACTTCGGTCACGGTCAAACCCTGGACGCCCAGCGGGGTCAGTGCCTCACGCACCTCATCGAGTTTGAAGGGCTTGATGACAGCCATCACCAGTTTCATCGCGCTTTCCGCTCCTCTACCTGAATGAGCGGAGAACCCGCTCTCTCCCTGAAGCAATCCAAAACTCATGCCAGAGAGAAAGCCCGGCTTTGCCCAAATATGAAGCGCTCCCCCAATTCTTTATGTCTAAATTTTTTGCATTTGCGTTTTTTTAGTGCATTTTTAACGTCCCCGCTCTGGGCTTGGTCCAAAGCTAGCCAGCCGCTAAACTACCCCGATGAAACCCTCCCCTCGCGATGTCGCGGTCTGCGTTATTGGTGCCGGGCCGGTTGGTGCAACGCTTGCCGCGAGCCTTGCCGCGGCGGGGGTCGAAACGGCCGTGGTCGACACCGCCCCCCTGCCGCCCATGGAAATGCCCGCCTTTGATGGTCGCGCCTATGCCATCGCCCTGACATCCAAGCGCCTTTTGGCGTCCAGCGGTATTTGGGACCGCCTGCCGGAAGAACCCTGCCCGATTTTCGAAATCAGGGTTTCGGATGGAAAACCGGGCGAGGGTGCTTCCCCGCTTTCACTCCATTTCGACCACGCGGCGATCGGCGATGAGCCCTTCGGCTGGATGGTCGAAGCGCGTTCGCTGCGCGTTGCGCTGAATGCCCATTTGCCGCGGCTGCCCCATCTTTCGGTCTATGCCCCGGCAAGGGCTGAGGTTGTTCGCCACGAAAGCGGCGCGCGGGTTACCCTTTCCACCGGCGAGAGCTTCAACGCGCAGCTTGTGGTGGGCGCAGAAGGCCGCAACAGCCCCTTGCGCGAAGCCGCCGGCATCCGTGTTTCAAGGCTGGATTACAAATGCATGGGCATTGTCGGGTCCATCGCGCATGAAAAGCCCCACCGCAATATCGCGCTTGAGCAATTCCTGCCGCATGGTCCTTTTGCGCAACTTCCGATGCGGCCGCTGCCAGACTATCCACATGTTAGCGCTATCGTCTGGACCGATAAGACGCCTATCGCGCAGCGCTGCCTTGCCATGGATGATGCTGCTTATGGGCGGGAAATCGCGCGGCGCCTTGGCAATCATCTCGGCTGGGTCAAGCCAATCGGGCGGCGCTGGTCCTATCCGCTTTCAGCCATGCATGCGGCCCGTTACACGGATACCCGCTTGGCTTTGGTGGGCGATGCTGCCCATGGCATTCATCCCATTGCGGGTCAGGGGCTCAATCTTGGCTTCCGCGATGTCGCTGCCCTGGCCGATCTGGTGATTGAAGCGGTGCAGAAGGGTGAAGACCCGGGCAGTGCCATGCTCCTATCCCGCTATCAGGCAAAGCGCCGTCCGGATAGTTTGCTGATGTTGGGTGCCACCCATGTGCTGGAACGGTTATTCGCGAATGATATTGCCCCCATTCGCTTGGCGCGCAGGCTTGGCATAGCCGCGGTTGATCGGATGCCGCGGCTTAAGAATTTCTTTGCCCGACAGGCTATGGGGATGAATTCTTCTATCGGCAGCCTGGTTGGGGAACAGACTATTCTCGGCCGATAAGCAGGCTGAAATCTTGATTGACGCGGGCGCCAACAGGCCGCAATTGTGCTGCGGAATATTTGGAGAGAGGCCAAGTCAATGGAAATGAACCGCCGGGCTTTACTGCTGACTTCCGCCGCACTCGCGGCCAATGTCGCGAACCCCGCAACCGCTTTCGCGCAGGAACAACCGCGCCGCGGCGGGATCATGACCGTCCATTTTGCGACCGAGCAGCGCATTCTCAATCCAAGCCTGCAAGCATCCACCGGCGTTTATATTGTTGGCGGCAAAATCCAGGAACCCTTGGTGGATCTTGATGCGGCCGGCAATCCGACCCCCTGCCTGGCGGAAGCATGGGAATCCTCCGCCGATGGGAAGACCATCACCTTCAAGCTACGGCAAGGCGTGACCTGGCATGATGGCAAGCCTTTCACCTCCGCTGACGTGCAATTCACCGCCATGGAGATGTGGAAGAAGATCCTGAATTACGGATCAACCTTGCAGCTTTTCCTGGAAGCAGTTGATACGCCTGATGCCCATACGGCGGTGTTCCGCTACAGCCGCCCCATGCCGCTCAATCTTTTGCTGCGTGCGCTGCCCGATCTTGGGTATGTTTCTGCCAAGCATATTTATGAAGGAAGCGATATTCGCCAAAACCCCGCGAATACCGCGCCCATGGGCACGGGGCCTTTCCGCTTTGTGCAATATGAACGCGGCCAATTCATCATCGCCGAACGCAACCCGAATTATTGGCGCAACAACCTTCCCTATCTGGATCGTGTCGTCTGGCGGGTTGTATCGGATCGCTCCGCGGCCGCGGCGCAGATGGAATCCGGCCAGCTCCTTTTTAGCCCCTTCTCGGCGCTTTCGATCGCCGATTTCACACGGCTTGGCCGCGACCCGCGTTTTGAGGTCACCACACGCGGCAACGAAGGGAATGCCCGGACCAATACGCTGGAATTCAACTTCCGTAATCCGATCCTGGCCGATATCCGCGTCCGCCGCGCCATCGCCCATGCGCTGGATATTCCCTTCTTCATCGAAAATTTCTTGGGCAGTTTCGCGAAGGTTGGTACCGGCCCCATTCCGACCACCTCCCCCGATTTCTATCCGGCGAATATGCCGCAATACCCCTTCAACCGCGCCCAGGCGAACCGCATGCTGGATGAAGCCGGCCATCGCCGCGGTGCGGGTGGGGTGCGCTTCACGCTGCGCCTGACGCCAGCCCCCTGGGGTGAGGATATCGCGCTATGGTCCACCTTCATTCAGCAATCCCTGAATGAAGTGGGCATCAAGGTGGAAATCATTCGCTTGGATGCCGCGGGTTTCCTCCGCACCGTCTATAATGACTGGAATTTCGATCTGGCCACTGGCTGGCATCAGTATCGTAATGATCCGGCCGTTTCGACCACGGTGTGGTACCGCTCTGGCCAGAACAAAGGCGCCCCCTGGACCAATCAATGGGGCTGGGCGGATGAGGAAACCGATCGTTTGATCGATGCCGCTGCCACTGAGCTTGATCCAACCAAACGCAAATCGCTTTATGCCGATTTCGTGCGGCGGGCGAATACGGAATTGCCGCTTTGGATGCCGATCGAACAGATCTTCGTCTCGGTGATCAATAAGCGCTTGCGCAATCACTCCAATAACCCACGCTGGGCATCTTCATCCTGGCATGACCTCTGGCTCGCCTCCTGACGCGCATCACATCTAGATGCGGGTTCTCGGTCTCGCCGCACGCAGATTGGCAGCGTCCCTTCCGACGCTGCTGATCATCCTTGCGGGCATGTTCCTGTTGCTGCAATTGGCGCCAGGCGACACGGTAGATGCGCTGATTGCGCAAATGGGTGGCGGCGGAGATGCAAATCTTGCTGAGGAGCTGCGCCGTTTCTATGGGCTGGATCTCTCCATCCCCGCGCAGCTTGGCAATTATCTGTGGCGCCTGATCCGTTTTGATCTCGGCTTTTCGGCGATCTATGGCAAGCCTGTCGCGACAGTGATCCTTGAACGGCTCCCCGCGACCTTGTTGTTGATGACAGCAGCGCTTTCCTTCGCTTTCTTCATCGGGTTGGTGCTTGGTGTCATCGCCGCCAAACGGGTTAATGGCTGGCAGGATACCGTCATTTCCACTCTGGGGCTGATCTTCTATGCCACCCCATCCTTCTGGTTCGGCTTGATGGCGATTGTGCTTTTTGCCGTGCAACTGCAATGGCTGCCCGCAGGGGGTTTTGAAGACGTCGCCTCAGGGCTGACCGGCTTTGCCCGCGCTGCCGATATCGCCGCTCATCTCGTGCTGCCCACCTTGACGCTCGGGCTGATTTTTTTGGC
>JBDKIR010000393.1:0-5101 GCA_039797035.1 Pseudomonadota bacterium
GCCGCGGCATGCCATGAATGGCGCCAAGATGCGCGGAAAGATAAAGCGAAAGGCGCCCGCTTCCCATATGCCGCCGCACCAGGCGTTGCGGCACGGGCGCGCATTTCTGCTTTTCTTCTTCGGTGAAATCTTCAAAACCGAGCTGTGACCGAGAGTAAATCAAGGAATGATCCGCCACCAGATCACGGATTTCCGCCTGCATCGCGGGCGGCAGTGCATCCCAGGCGGCGCGCATATCGGCGAATTCCGTGGGCGGTGCATCGGGGGGCAAAACACGCGCATGCAGCATGCTGTATTTGGCCGGCGTCGGCTTGAAGCTGCTATCGGAATGCCAGAGCAGATTGCCAAGGTTATACATGCGGCGCCGATCATTCGCCGCCAGCAATTGCCCATCGGCACCCAGGTTCGAAATGTCATTCACCTGATTATCCGGCAGGCGTCGGCGTGACTGATCAACCAGGGAGGGAACCGCTTCAACCTCCCCAAAATTGCGCCCGAAAGCGAGTTGCAAATCATCATCAATCTGCTGCGCCGGGAAGACCATAACGGCGTAGCGGTCCATAGCGGCTTCCACCGCTTCGGCCTGCGCGCGCGTCAAGGGATGGCGCAGATCCAGGCCATCACAGCGGGCCGCGAAAAGCGGATGGAGTGGGGTAAAGCGCGGCAGGACGCCGGGCGCCTCTGCTTTCATGGCGTGCGACATGGACCGATCCCTCCTGTTATGGAGGGTAGCCTAACCCCGTGTTTTCGGCCCGGCTAGCATAATCGCTTAAGAAGATGGGCAAGAACCACGCAAGGGGCGGCGGGTTCGGGGCGCTTTGGGCGACGCCTCTATTCCCACTCAATCGTCCCCGGCGGCTTGCTCGTGATGTCATAGGTCACGCGATTAATGCCGCGCACCTCGTTCACGATCCGCCCAGCCACACGGTTCAGGAAGCCCATATCAAAGGGATAGACATCCGCCGTCATGCCATCCGTGCTGGTCACGGCACGCAGCGCGCAGGCCTGATCATAACTCCGCCCATCGCCCATCACCCCCACGGTGCGCACGGGCAACAGCACGGCAAAGGCCTGCCAGATCGCGTCATACAAACCGGCATTGCGGATTTCTTCCAGAAACACGCTATCCACCCGGCGCAGCAGATCCGCCTTTTCGCGTGTCACCTCACCGGGGATACGAATGGCAAGGCCCGGCCCCGGGAAGGGATGGCGGCCCACGATTTCTTCCGGAATGCCAAGTTCCCGCCCCAGCGCGCGCACTTCATCCTTGAATAGGTCGCGCAGCGGTTCCACCAACTTCATGCGCATATGCGCGGGCAGGCCGCCGACATTGTGGTGGGATTTGATCGTGACGGAAGGCCCGCCAATGGCGGAAACACTTTCAATCACATCCGGGTAAAGCGTACCCTGCGCGAGGAAATCCGCGCCGCCAAGCTTGTTCTGTTCATCTTCAAACACTTCAATGAACAAGCGCCCGATGGTCTTGCGCTTCACCTCCGGGTCCGTCACGCCGGAAAGCTGGCCCAGAAACAAATCCGATGCATCGCGATGGATCAGCTTGATGTTGAAGCGATCACGGAAGGTGCTGACCACCTGCTCACTCTCATTGGCGCGCATCAGGCCGTGATCCACGTAGATGCAGGTCAGTTGATCACCAATCGCTTCATGGATCAGCACGGCAGCGACCGAGCTATCAACGCCACCAGAAAGCCCGCAGACAACGCGCCCTTTGCCGACCTGGGCGCGGATGCGCGCCACCGCTTCCTGACGGAAGCCGGCCATGGTCCAATCGCCCGCGCAGCCGCAAACGCCATGGGTGAAATTCTTCAGCAGCGCCGCGCCATGCGGCGTGTGCACCACTTCGGGGTGGAACTGCACGCCGTAGAAATGCCGCGCATCATCGGCAATGGCGGCGAAGGGCGCAGCTTCGCTCACTGCCACGGGGCGGAAGCCTGCGGGCAGCTTCGTCACGCGATCGCCATGGCTCATCCAAACCTGTTCGCGCGCCCCCTTGGCCCAGATGCCGCGGGTGATGGCGCATTCATCGGTCACTTCCACAAAGGCGCGGCCGAATTCGCGGTGATCGGATGGTTCCACCAGGCCGCCCAATTGCGCCGCCATGGTTTGCTGGCCGTAGCAAATGCCAAGCACCGGCACGCCCAGGGTGAAAACAGCCTCTGGCGCGCGTGGGCTTTCGCCTTCCGTCACGCTGGCCGGGCCGCCCGATAGGATGATGCCTTTGGGGCCAAAGGCGCGGATGCGTTCTTCCGGCGCATGGTGAAAGGGCCAGACCTCGCAATAGACGCCAGATTCGCGGACGCGGCGCGCGATCAGCTGCGTCACCTGGCTGCCGAAATCGAGGATCAGCACATGATCGTGCCGGGGGGAGGAGTCGAGCGTTTCAGGGGCCATGCGGGCTTGCACCACAAGCCGCGCCTTCCGGCAAGCTGGCTTTGTTTGGCCGCATTTTCCGAGCTGCCAAGTGGGTCCACTCGGCATTGAAAATGCTCGAGGTCCGGTCGCATTTTCCGAGCCGCCAAGTGGGTCCACTCGGCTTGAAAATGCTCGAGGTCTGGTCGCATTTTCCGAGCCGCCAAGTGGGTCCACTTGGCTTGAAAATGCTTCAGGCTTCCGGCGCCGGGGCCGTAGCGGCCAGCAGGCTTTCAATCGGTTCCCATAAAAACGCCATTTGTTCCAGGGTTTGGCCGCCAACCCGCACCATGCCGCGCGCCACCACGCGCCCGCCCAAATGGCGGTAGAACCATTGGGTCGGGTTGTCCTTCAGCACCCACAGCATGGCGGACCGGCAGCCCACCACCCGCAAATGGGCCCCTGCGGCGCGCATCAGCCGCCGCCCGGTGCCCCGGTCCCGGTAATCCTCGGACAGATAAAGGGTATCAATCTCGCCTTCCGCCAGCCCGCCCCGGCGGGACCGCCCGCCAGAGGCAAAGCCGACAATCACGGCAGCATCCGGCGCACTGCCTTCCGGCGCATCCTCACCCGAAGCCACGGCGACGAAAACCGCATAGCCGCCCCGGCGATCGAACATGTCCCGCTGATAGGCAGCGCCCAGCCGGCTGGCGGAAAGCCCAGCCAGATAGGCATCGGGCAGAATGCCGGCATAGGCGCTGCGCCACACGGCAACATGCAAAGCACCAATCGCTGCCGCGTCGCTGGCACGCGCGCGGCGGATTGCGATCATGGCTTTCTTTCCAGGACAGCGCAGAAGAAACCATCCGTGCCATGCGCGCCGGGGGAAAGCTGCAACCAGGGTCCCGCACAAGGCGCCGGCTGGCCCGGCATCAGGCTGGCCCACAGGCCTTCAAGCGGCAGCGGGGCGAAATCCACATGGGTTTCCAGGAAGGCGTCCATCTGCCTGTCATTCTCCGCGGGAAGAACCGAACAGGTAGCGTAGACCAATCTGCCCCCCGGGCGCACTAATTCTGCAGCCCGCGCGATAATATCTTTTTGTACGGCCAGCAGCTCTTCAAGGTCCTGCGGGCGGGTGCGCAGCCGCGCATCGGGATTGCGCCTCCAGGTGCCGGTGCCGGTGCAGGGCGCATCCACCAATACGCGGTCAAAGCTGCCCGCGCGGCGCTTGGCCCAGCGATCCCCCGGCGCCAAAAGATGCCGTTCCGCGTTATCCACACCCGCCCGTTTGAAGCGCAGCGCCGCGCCTTCCAGGCGGGGGGCCGAGGTATCACAGGCGGTGATCTTGCCGCGATTGGCCATGGTGGCGGCCATGGCCAAGGTCTTACCCCCTGCCCCGGCACAGTAATCCGCCACGCGCATCCCCGGCCGCGCATCGGCCAAAAGCGCGATCAATTGGCTGCCTTCGTCCTGAACCTCCACCAGGCCACCCTTATAGGCGGCGGTGCCCGTGACCGGGCGGCGCGATGGCACGCGCAGGCCCCAGGGGGAAAACGGCGTCGGTTCGGTCGCAATACCCTCAGCAGACAAGGCGGCGGCGGCTTCTTCGCGCGTATTGCGCAGCAGATTGGCGCGCAAATCCACCGCAGCCGGCTTTTCCATGGCCTCGGCCTCAGCGGCCAGATCGGCGCCAAACCGCGCCGAAAAGGCCGGCAGCAGCCATTCGGGCAGGTTGTAGCGCACCGAATCCGGCATGGATCCGTGGATCAGGGACCGGCCTGCCATCATCCGGGCGGCGCGGGCTTCTTCGGGCTTCAGCGCCGCCGCGCCATAGCGTTCCCCATCAAAGCCCCGCCCCAGATCGGCTTCGGTCCAATGCTGCACCAGCACCAGATGGGCAATCACCATCATCCGGGGCGTGGGTTCCATGGGCAGGCGCGACAGGTTCCAGAGCAAACGCATGCGCTGGCGCACCACGCCCCAGGCAAGTTCGGAAACGGAACGCCGATCCCCCCCACCAATAAAGCGGCGGGCGCGGAAAAAATCGCTGGCCACCGCATCGGCGGGGCGGCGGCGTGCATCGGGGGCAAAGCACTGGGCTTCGAGCGTGGCAAGCAGCTCGATAGCGGCGGCAATTCGGGCGGAAGGTGTCACCGCAGCACCATCAACAGTGCCGGGCATCCTGGCAAGTGCCCCAATCGGGGCGGCGCCACGAAGCCCATCGCCCCAGGACCCTGAAGGGGGTCTCCGCCCGCCCCCCTTCACCTCTGGCGCGGCTCCGCTTAGCCTTGTTCATACAAAAAATTGAGGAAGCTTCGCCATGCGTCTTGGCCTGTTCATGATGCCGCTCCATCCGCCTGAGCGGCCCATGCATGAAACCCTTGCCGAGGATACGGAAAAATCATTGCTGGCAGATCGGCTCGGCTTTCAGGAAGTCTGGGTGGGGGAGCATTTTTCCGCCACTTCTGAACCGGTTGCATCGCCGCTGATGTTCATGGCGGGGCTGGTGCATCGCACCAGCCTGCATTTCGGGTCTGGCGTGATCAATCTGCCCAATCACCACCCGGCGATTGTCGCGGCGGAAGTCGCGCAATTCGACCACATGTCCCAAGGCCGCTTCATGATGGGCATTGGCGCCGGGGGCCTGTCTTCGGATTTTGAATTATTCGGCGATATTGAACCGAAGGAACGCGGCAAACGGATGGTGGAATCGATCGAGACCATCCAGCGC
>JBDKIR010000394.1:0-4788 GCA_039797035.1 Pseudomonadota bacterium
CATCTGGCCGCACGTGTCGCGGAAATGGACCCGGTGCGCGCGCATCCTGCCATGTACCCGCCGCTGCTGGGCGCAGGGCGCGCGGCGGATGGCCCAGTGCGCCGCGATCTGCCGACGATCGAGGCCGATACATCCTATGTCGCGGTGGTGGACCGCTGGGGCAATGCTTTCAGCGCCACACCTTCGGATGGGTCCTGGAATTCGCCGGTGGTGCCGGGGTTGGGCCTGATCCCGTCCAATCGCGGCAGCCAAAGCCGGCCTGATCCCGCGCATCCCGCCGGTGTTGCCCCTGGCAAGCGCCCGCGTCTGACGCCAAACCCTGCCATGGTGGTGACGCGCGCTGGTGGCGTGATGCCTTTCGGCACGCCAGGTGGCGATGTGCAAATCCAGGCCATGCTGCAAGTGCTGTTGAATGTGCTGCATTTCGGCATGGAATTGCAGGACGCAATCGAAGCGCCGCGCGTCTCCTCCTATGCCTTCCCGTCATCCTTCGCGCCATTTGATTATTTCCCGCGTCGGCTGGCGGTGGAAACGCGCATTCCGGAAGCCACGCGCAATGCACTCGCCGGGCGCGGGCATGACATCAAGGAATGGCCGGACATCACTTGGCTGGCCGGCAGTGTGGAGGCGGTGATGTCCGACCCCGCGGCGGGGCTGGTGCGCGCGGGGGCTGATCCGCGCCGCCCGGCCTATGCGATTGCGGGATGAGTGCGACTTTAGAAGCTTCAGACAGCGCAGCGCTTCTGCATGAAGCGATGGCGCAGCTGAGCGCGCGGGAATTTCCCGCTGCCGCAGGGCTCTTTTCACGCGCGATCGCCTGCGGCTGCGATGCGCCGGAAATTCGCAATAATCTTGGCAATGCGCTGCGGCATATGGGCGATAGCGCCGGTGCGGAAGCCGCGTTTCGTGAAGCGCTGCGTCAGCGCCCCACCTATCTGCGCGCTGCCGTCAATCTGGTGGAAATGCTGCTGCCGCAACGGATGGAGGCAGCGGAGAAAGTCATCGCGGCGGCGCTTGCCGCCGGCGCGGGCGAGGATTTGCACCGCGCCGTTGCCAGGCTCTGGCGTGATGCGGGGCGCCCGGATCGTGCCGCCGTGCATTTGCAGGCACTGCTGCAAGCGGCGCCGGATGAGACGCTGATGCGGAGTGAATTGGGCACAACGCTCATGGCGATGGGCCAACCCAGTGCGGCCATTCCGCATCTTGCCCGCGTCGCGGCTGAATTGCCGGATCGCGCTGATGCCAAGGTCAATCATGGCCTCGCGTTGCAGCAATCGGGCGATATCGCCGCTGCCATGGCGGTGCAGCGGCGCGCCATTGCGCAGGATCCGCTTTGCCGTCCGGCCTGGCAGAATCTGCTGCTCGGGCTGAATTACATGCCGGGCATAACGGCGGAAGAAGTCGCCGCAGCACATCGTGCCTATGCCGCGCGCTTTGCCCGCCCTGCCCCGGCACCCTTCGCCAATACCCGCGATCCAGATCGGCGGCTGCGCATTGGCATGCTTTCGGGCGATTTTCGGCAGCACCCGGTGGGCTATTTCCTGGAAGCGGCCATTGCCGCTCATCAGCGTGCGGATTTCCACCTGACAGCCTATGATGTCGGTAAAAGTGCAGATGCCACCACGGCCCGGCTGCGCGGCTTGTTTGATGCCTGGCGCCCCGTGGGTGCCTTGGAAGATGCCGCGATTGTCGCGCAAATCCGCAGTGACGCCATAGATATTCTGGTGGATCTGACCGGCCATACGGAAGCAAGCCGCATTGGCGTGATGGAATATCGCCCCGCGCCGGTGCAAGTCAGTTGGATTGGTTATGCCAATACCAATGGCGTCGCGGCGATGGATTGGATCATTGCCGATGACGTGGTGCTGCCACCTGAAGATGAGGCGCTCTACATCGAAAAACCACTGCGGCTACCGGGCTGTTATTTATGCTATACGCCACCCAAGGAAGCCGTGGCGCCAAGCCCGCCGCCCATGTTGCAGCAGGGCCATGTGACCTTCGGGTGCTTCAACAACCTCGCCAAAATCAATGATGAAGTGCTGGCCGTTTGGGCGGCGATTCTGGCGCGTTTGCCCGAAGCGCGGCTTTTGCTGAAGACGGCGGTCTTGCGTGAAGCGGCAACGGCGGAAAAGCTCCGCGCCCGTTTCGCGGCAGCGGGCGGAGATGTCACGCGGCTGGATCTGGAAGGCCATAGCCCGCGTGCGGCGTATTTTGCGCGTTATGCCGCCGTGGATTTCATGCTGGACCCTTTCCCCTTTCCGGGTGGCACCACCACGGCGGAAGCGCTCCATGCCGGTGTGCCAAGCCTTACCTTGCGGGGGCGCGGCGGCATGATCAGCCGCAATGGCGAAACCCTCTTGAACGCGGTGGGGCTTGGCGCGTGGATCGCCCAGGATCATCAAGACTACATCGCGAAAGCCGTGGCCTTCGCGCAGGATGCGCCCGGGCTTGCGGCGCTGCGGGCCCGGCTTTCCCTGGGGCGCTTGGGTGACGCCGCCCCCTATGCCCGTGGGCTGGAGGCCGCCTGGCGGCGCATTTGGCGTGACTGGTGCATGGCTGACAGAGGGTGATTTAACCCGACGCGGAAAAGGTCTAGAAAGCGCTGCCTGGCCCGCCTGGCGGAATGGTAGACGCAGCGGACTTAAAATCCGCAGCTCGCAAGGGTGTGGGGGTTCGAGTCCCCCGGTGGGCAGGCAAAAGCTTTTGGCCCCCGCGGGGCTTGTGTGGGCGCCGCGCCCCATCACCTCGTTCGTCGTTTTTCGAGCATCTCCACCCGTTCAGATGATTTCATCTGAACGTGATCTGCTCTAAGCCCCATCTCCATGCCGCAAGTGACTGTCTGGTTTGATGGGGCCTGCCCGCTTTGCCGGCGCGAAATTGCGCTGATGCGCCGGTTGGATCGGCGCGGGGCGATTGCCTTTATCGATATTGCGGCGGCGGATGCGGTCTGTCCCATCGACCCCGCGCAATTGCTGGCGCGTTTTCATGCGCGGGAAGGGGACGCGCCTTTGCTGCATGGGGCGGCCGCCTTCGCCGCCATGTGGCGCGCCATTCCGCTGCTGCGCCCGCTGGGGCTTGCGGCCCGCTTCGCCCCGGTGGGCTGGGTCTTGGAAGGGGCCTACCGCGCCTTTTTGCGGTTGCGCCCCCGCTTGCAAGCCTGGCTGCGTTAACCGCTGGCCGGATCACCTGGCGGGCTTGATGCCCGCATCGGCAATCACCTTGGCCCATTTCGGAATATCGGCTGCGATGGTTGCGTGCATCTGTTCCGGCGTGCCGGCAACGATATCCAGCCCAAGCTCGCCTACCCTGCGGCGTGTTTCGGGATCGGCCAATATCGCCATGGTGGTGGCATGGGCCTTGGCGATGATGCCGGGCGCCGTGCCAGCCGGGGCCATGGGGCCGAACCAGGATGCGGCCTCAAAATCGGGAAAACCCTGTTCGACCAGCGTTGGCAGATCAGGCGCATTGGCCGAACGGCGGAGTGAGGTGACACCAAGCCCGCGCAACTGCCCATCGCGGATCATGGGCATGACGGCGCCGGCATTCTGGATGCCGATGGGCACCGAACCATTCAACACATCCGTCATATTCGCCCCGCGATAGGGGATGTGTTCCATCTGGATACCCGCGCGATGGCAGAACATTTCGCCGGCGATGTGTTGCGGTGTGCCGACGCCAGGGGTGCCATAGGATACCTTGCCGGGATTGGCTTTGGCGTAGGCTACCAATTCCTGGATATTGCGCGCCGGGAAATCCTTATTGGCAAGGAAAACCGATGGCATACTAAGCGCGATGCCCATCGGGGCGAGATCCTTCAACGGATCGAAAGGCAGGCGCTGCAGGCTTGGCAAGACCGTCAACGCCGCATTGGCCGCCCACATGAGCGTATAGCCATCCGGCGCTGATTTGGCGACGCGATCCACGCCAATGGCGCCTGAATTGCCGGCGACATTTTCGACCACAACCGGCTGGCCCCAGGCATCACTATATTTCTGCGCGAAAAGACGCGCCGTGACATCGGTCGCGCTGCCAGCGGTGAAGCCCACAATCAGCCGCACCGGGCGTTCTGGCCAGGTGGTTTGTGCTTCAGCGCCTTGGGTTGCGGCGGTACCCGCCAAGGCCAAACCGCCCAGCATCACGCGCCGCCGCGAAAGCGATGGTGTCATGGATTACTCCCCCCGCATGTTCTTTTCATCTCTGCCCAACAGGCAGTGATATTTTGCATCACGGGGAAAGCGTAACGCGCTCTTTGGCGCGCCGTCCATGTAAAAGAGGTATCGGCGCGCTTTACGCCGGCACGTGTTGGCCCCGATCGCCCTTGGCCAAAGCGGCACTGGCGGCCCAGGCCGGGATCAGCGGGCGCGGTTTTTCAAACCAGAGGCAGGTTTCTTCCACGCCCCGCGCCGGGCACCAGATGCGCCCTTCACCCAAGGGGGTGAAACCAAGCAGGCGGATCACCGCGAGGGAGGCCGCGTTATCCGGTTGCACGGCAGCGCGCAGCGCATCGATATCCATATGGCGAAAGGCCAATTCCACCGCCACCGGCCCGGCTTCGCGCATCAGGCCTTGGCCTTGGTATTCTTCGCCGAGCCAATAGGTGGTCAGCGCCACACGGTCATTCCCCGGCGGACACACCAGACTGACCCAGCCGCAAATCGCGCCATCCGATTTGCGTTCCAAGACCAGCGGCAAGGAGCGCCGTTCCGAGGCTGCGTCGCGCGCTGAGGTGATTTTTTCTTCCGCCATGGGGGCCGTGAAGGGCACCGGCCAGGAGGCCAGGCGCTTGCT
>JBDKIR010000395.1:0-4441 GCA_039797035.1 Pseudomonadota bacterium
TGGCCCCTGATCGGCGCGGGCGATGCGCGTGCGTTGGAAGCGATTTATGGCGTGACCCAGGCGGGCATTCCGGTCGTTGAGATCACCGCCGAATTTGACCTGAATGAACAAGGCTATCGGATGCGCTCACGCAGCCGGGCTGTGGGGATTGGGCGCATTTTTGCCGCCCATGACATAAGCTCTGAGGTTGAGGGTGTTTGGCTTGGTTCTGGTGTCGATCCCAAACGCTTCCAGGCCGAAGGCAATTGGCGTGGTGATCAGCGCCGCACGGTTCTGCTGTATCGGGACGGCATGCCGGAGGCATTGGAACTGGAACCGCCAGAAGGGGCGATTAATCAGCCCGTGCCCATCACGGCCCGACGCGGCACCGTTGATACGCTTTCGGCCTTTGCTTGGCTGTCGCGCATCGTCATGCGCACCGGGGGCTGTGATCTTTCAGGGCCCATATTTGATGGTCGTCGGCGGCTTGAATGGTCGTCCAAGTCGTTGGGGCAGGCGCGCATTCGCCATGGCGGCGAGGAGGTTGATGCCCTGCATTGCAGGCTGGAAAGCCGTTTGGTGGCGGGGTTCCGCGTCGGCGATGATCCGGCACGCGCGGCGGAACCGCGCCCGGCCATGGCTTGGCTGGCCCGTATTGATGCGCGCCTGCCGCCGATTCCGATCCGCGTCGAATTTCCCAGCACCATTTTCGGCACCATGCGCATGGAATTGCGCCACTTGGCCCGCTGAACGCTTATTTGGTATTTGGGGCCGAAAGCCGCCGCTCAGGCGCCGAGCGATCCTGACATCAGCAATTGCCGCAGCGCCGCGGTATCGCGCGCGATGGGGGCGCCGTCTGCCATGGAAGCAGGGCCATAGCCCCAGCCCGCGAAGATGCAGGGCACACCCGCGCCCGCTGCCGCCAGCACGTCATTGCGATGATCGCCGATCATGACAGCGTTTTCCGCAAGCCCACCGGCTGCTGCCAGCGTGGCGCGTAAATGCGCCGGGTCGGGCTTGCGCACCGGAAAGCTGTCGCCGCCGCCCAGGGCCGCGAAATACCCGTCCAGCGCCAAGCCAGCGAGGAGGCTGCGCGCTGCGGCTTCCGGCTTATTGGTGCAGACCGCCAGGCGCCAACCGGCCCCGCTCAGTTCCGCCAGCAATTCCGGAATACCCGGAAAGGGCCGCGTCAGCACCGCTGCATTGGCCTCGTAATCGGCCATGAAATCCTCAAGCCCCGCTTCTTCCAGGGGCAGGCCACGCGCGGCATAGGCCCGTTCCACCAGGACACGCACGCCATCGCCGATCATGCCGATCACCTCGGCCCGGGCAAAACCGGCCAGGCCGCGGCTCGCCATGAGCCGATCAAGCGAGACATGAATATCCGGCGCGCTATCCACCAGCGTCCCGTCCAGATCGAAAACAGCGATCCGGGTCATGGCAATAGCTTCCTGAAAGGTTCACGCATCTGAGGGCGGCACCCAGGGGATGCGCGCAATATCGATCCCTTCTTCGCGCAAGGCTTCGGCATCGGCATCGCTTGCCTCCCCGAATATTCCACGGGCTTCGGCTTCACCATGATGGATCTTGCGTGCTTCCTCGGCAAAATCCTTGCCGACATAATCGCAGTTCTTTTCCACTTCCTGGCGCAATTGCCGGAGCATGGCGCGCAATTCTGCGGGCAAGGCACCGGCGGCTATGGCAGGTGCCGGGGCTTCTGCATTGGTGGGCGGTGCGGGGGGCGGCGCGGGCGGTGCCACAGGTTTTGCATTGCGCGCCGGGCGGCCCTTTTTGGGAATGGCCGGCGCCATAAGGCGTTTGGCGACCTTGGTCGGGCCGCAATGGGGGCATTCCACCAGCCCAGCCGCCGCCAATTTGTCGAAGGCCGCGCTATCCTTGAACCAGCCATCGAATTCATGCGCCTGATCGCAGCGCAATTCGTAGCGGATCATGCCTCCTGCACCCTATGTTTCCTGAACCCTGTCATCTTTAGTTAATTTGGCACTCCAGACGCCTGAGTGCCAGAGGGGGCGGACCGATCTTCCCGCGACATCAATTAATATTCAATTTCAAACCCGATACCGACACGATCCCCGGCAAGGCTATTGCCGCCCGTCTCCGCTTCCAGCCTAAGCCGCGGCATCAGATCAATTTGCACACCAACCCGCGGCGGGCCGCCATCAACGCTTTGCTTGAGGCCGAGAAATACCCCATCGGCGATATAGCGGCCCGCTTCCAGGGTCGCGCCAGGCTCCTCGCCTGGGCGCTGTTCGCCTTCCTTTTGCTGGCCGATGGAAAGCCGATCCAGCGCCAAGCCCCGCCGCAGGCGGTCCATCACGCCGCTCGGGCCGGGCAGGGATCTGCCGGTGGCCCCGGATAAGGCCTCGGCCAATTGCAGGATTTGGAAGGGCGAAAGCTCCCCGCCGCGCCGGTCGAATAACAGCCGCGCCAGCACCTCATCCGGGGGTAATTCCGGCACCGAGGAGAAGGTGATGCTCGGGTCCCGCGCGGGGCCTTCCACGGTGACGGTGACATCGACCTCACGCGCCCGTGCTGATGCGGCGACATCCAGGCTTGGCATCAGCGTGCCGGCATCGAAGCTGATGCCAGCGCGCGTCAATTCCAGGCGCCGATCCAGCAATTTGAGGTTGCCGCGCCGCAACCCCAGGCCGCCTTCAACCACCGGGGCCGCCAAGGTGCCGGTCAGTTGGACGCTGCCGCCCAATTCCGCATCCAGGCCGCGCCCGCGCAGGAAAATCGCGCGTGGCGCAGTGATATTGAGCGCGAGCCCGATCGCTTCCAGGCCGGCAGGCGGTGGGGTGGTGCTGGGCGGCGCCAGCGCGGGCACGCCCGGTGGCAAGTGGCCTCTCTCCCGCAACCCTGGCAGGCTGCGCATGGTCGGCGGCAGCTTATCGGGGATACGGATTTCCGCCCTTTGCAATAGAACCGTGCCCCCAATACGGCTTTCGCCCAGAAGCTCCCCATTCATCTCGATCTCGGCATCGAAAACCGCCATGCCGAGATCCGTCTGCCAAGGCCGCGCTGCATTGGCCACAAGCCGCACGCCGAAGGGCAGGCGCGACGCGGCGATATCCAGCTGGCCTTGCCCTTGAATGCTGCCACCGCCCGGCGTCTTGGCCGTGAGCCGCGCCAGGGTGAAGCTGTCTGCCGAGGCGTTGAGCGTCGCGGCGATGTCATTAAGCGCTATGCCATGGGCCAGATCGCGAAAGGCGCCATTGTTCAGGGTGATCTGCCCGCCGAGGCGCGGGGTGTTCAATGGTCCAGACGCCGTCAGTGCCAGATTGGCGACGCCATTCAGCCGTTGCGCCCCAGCGGCCAAAAGCGGCTGGGCGATACGCCCAAGATCGAGCATGCCGGTCAGGGAGCCAGTGAGCGGCGCATCCGCCGCCAAGCCGCCAAGCCGCGCCGTGGCATTCAGGCGAAGCACCCCCGCGCCGATAGCCTCGGCGCGCGCATCAATATTCTGGGCTGTGCCATTGGCGTCCAGGCGCAGGCGCAATGGCGGCAGGCCACGCGCGGCGGGCGCGCCGATCAGAAGCCGAGGGGTTTCCAGACGCAGCCGAAAATCGGGGTTTTCCGCCCTGCCGTGCAGGCTCATCTGACCCGCGAGGTCACCCGTCAGGGCCAAATCCGGGGCTACCAGCGCCACCCAGGGGCCAAGGGGCAGGGCCGTGAGCCGGGCTTGCACATCCACTGCCTCCTCGGACCAGGACCCGCTGGCGTTGAGCTGCCCACCCCGATTGCTGGTGAGCCGCACTTCACGGAGCGTGATCTGCCCGGTCGTGGCGCGCTGCAATTCAGCCGGTGCCGCCAGGGCCAGGCGCTCTGCGCCGTGGCTCAGCGCAAGGTTTTCAAGGATGAGGCGCTGGCCCACAGCCGAGGCGTGCAGATTGGCCGCGCTGGAGAGATTGAAGGCGCCATAGCGGCCATCCAACCGGGCATGGGCCGCGCTGGCGCTGCCAGCCAGCCCTGCCTCGAGTGCGATGGCGCGGCCTGCCAAGGTGATATCCGGCGCGTTGATCTCGGCCTTCAGGCCCTGCTCCCCGTCCGTTTTAGTGAAATCCGCCGCCAGCAAAACGCTACCCGTCAGCGCTTGCCCGAAAAGCGGCGATAAGGGCGCGAGATCCGCGACATCCAAGCGCAAGGCCCCGATAAAGAGCGGCTGGTCCAAATCCAGCAGGCCGGCGCCGTCCAGCTTCGCCGGACCAAGGCTGGCCGCCAGGCGGCTCACGCGCAGCCTATCCCCTTCGGGCTTGCCATCCAGGTCCAGCGTGACCGGCAGCCCAGCATAAATGGCCCGCAGCCGCGCCTGTGCGGCGGGGGCGCTGAAGGGGGTTGTAACCTCTAGGCTAAGTTCCGGTGCTTCCAGGGTTTCCGCACCATGGCTGAGCCTTTCGCCCTTGGCGGAGAGCCGCAAGGAGGGATCATGGCGCGGGCCGCT
>JBDKIR010000396.1:0-3975 GCA_039797035.1 Pseudomonadota bacterium
CGCGGCGGTTTCCAGCGCATCTGCTGCGCGCCTTCACCGGCACCATGGCGCAGGGCTGTTCCTTTTTTGCGCTGACGGTGCTGCCGCTCGCGGAACAGACGGCGCTGACCTACACGACGCCATTATTTGTGACCCTGCTTTCCATTCCTTTTCTGGGCGAAAAAGTGCGCATTCACCGTTGGTCTGCGGTGATTCTGGGGTTTATCGGCATCATGGTCATTGCGCTGGGGCAGGGCGCTTTCCAGGGCGGTGGTTGGCCAGAAAAAGCGGTATTGATCGGGATGGGGGTTGCGGTGTCGCAGGGCGTATGGTCCGCGACGACGACGCTGCTGGTGCGCAACCTCTCGGCCACGGAAAGCTCCACCACCATTGTGCTCTGGCAATCCCTGTTGATGACCGCTTTCACTGCCGTGGCGCTACCGTTCTTCTGGACCACGCCCAATGCTTGGGAATTGCTGATCCTGATCCTGGTGGGGCTGGTGGGTGGTGTGGCGCAGGTGATGCTGACGGAAGCCTATGCCTCGGCGCAGGTGTCATCGCTTGGGCCTTATTCCTATACTTCCATCCTTTGGTCGGTTGGGCTTGGTTGGTTGATCTGGGGCGATATGCCCAGCATGGCGACCATCATCGGCGCGGTGCTGATTGTGCTTTCCGGGCTTTACATCCTGCATCGGGAATTGGTGCGCGGGCGGATGAAACGCGAAGGGCAGTGACGCGGGGCTTGCCGTCAGGCGAGGCGCGCCGCACCCTGGGGTCAGCAAAGAGGTAGCGTCAATGAGCATCCCGTTCCTGAAAAATGACAGCCTGGCCCCCGGGGCAGTGGAACAGACCGCGCCGGGCATTCGCCGCGTGCTTTGCGGCAATCCTGGGCCCTTCACCTATCGCGGGACGAATAGCTGGATCATCGGCCAGGGCAATTCTGTCGCCATTCTGGACCCCGGCCCGGTGGATGCGGCGCATCTGGATGCTTTGCTCGCGGCCACGAAGGGGGAGCGTGTCACGCATATCCTGGTGTCTCACACCCATCGAGATCACTCCCCCGGTGTGGCGGCGCTGCAGGCCGCCACCGGCGCGCCGAGCTATGGTTTCGGCCCGCATATGACGCCGCCGGAACAGGGCGGGGAGGGCGGCGATCATGCGTTTCGTCCCGATGTCACCCTGGCGGATGGCGCCATGGTGAAGGGGGGGGATTGGGCGGTGACGGCGCTGCATACGCCGGGTCATTGCGCCAATCACCTGTGTTTCGCGCTGGAGAATGCCAGCACATCGCGCACCTTGTTCAGCGCGGATCATGTCATGTCCTGGTCCACCAGTGTCGTAAGCCCGCCCGATGGCGATATGGCGGCCTACATGAATTCCCTGGCCAAGTTGCAGACGCGTGATGATGATCTCTATCTGCCGGGCCATGGCCCGCCCTTGCCGAACCCGCAGCCCTTTGTCGCCGCCCTGGCCGCGCATCGGCGGGAGAGGGAGGCGCGCGTGCTTGAGGAATTGCGTCGCGCGCGCCAGGCCAGCGCCGAAGATTTGGTACCGCCAGTCTATGGCGCCGCGCTGGATGCGCGCCTGATCCCGGCGGCAGCCCGCAGCCTGACCGCGCATTTGATCAAATTGGCGGCGGAAGGCGCGGTGCGGCGGGAAGGCGCGGTTTGGCAGGCTATCTGATTGGCGTTTGACAAGCGGAAATTGTTTCGGAACAACAATGCCCGAATGCCAGCTTGGAAGGTTCGGGCCGATGATGGGCGGAAAAGCGTTACCCTGGCTGTTACTGGCCGGATTGGCGGCGTGCAGCCCGCCTGATTATACCCCGGTGCGCGATTGGGCAGGGGTGGCGGAAGCCGCCGCCCATTACCCGGAATTGACGCCCGCCCCCAGGCAAACAACCGCCCGGCAGGCGCCAATCGCGCAACCCGACCAGGCTGAGGCGATGCTCGCCATGCAGCAGGCCCTTGGCATGTATTTGAATGCCCTGGGTACCCTGGCTGCCGATGGCTTGTTGATGCTGCGTGAAGATCCGCTGCGTGACCTTGCGCCGCGGGTTGCACCGGTGAATGAGGCTGGCGCCCGCGCGATCGAAAAACTGGGCGCGCTGCTCCGCCAACGTGGCCGTGAATTGGCGCGGGCGCCGCAACTCCGGGCCATGATCCGTGATTCCGATGAAGCAGTGCAGGGCCTGATCCAGGCACTTTCCGAAACCGTCAGCGGGGTGATGCCTGCGGAAGACGCGGCCCGGCAAGCCAGCGCCGCACATTATGCCCGCTTGATGCGTGATGCGCATGATGCCCCAACGCGTGCCATCCTGGCCGAGATCAGCGCCATGCGTGATGAGGCCTTTGCCAATCGCGCGGCCGCAAGGGCGAATTACCTGGCCGTATTGGGCGATATCGCGGCCGGCCATAAGCTTTTGGCGGAAAGGCTGCGGCATCTGACCCAGGAGGAAACCCAACGGCAGATTCGCGCAGCAGAGGCCAGCTTGCGCCGCGCCGCCACGGCATTGCCGCGTGACAGGTTGGGCCTTGCGGTGCCGCAGGCCAGCACGCCGCAATAAGCCCAAGCGTGATAGGGGGGTGACAAGCCGCCCCGGCGCTGCTTCCATCCGGCCATCATTATCGAGGAGGATAAGCGCCACTCATGAGTACCAATGGCAAGGGCTATATCGTCGGTGCTTTCGAGCACCCGACCCGCAAGGCCGATAATACATCCGTGGCCCAGCTGCATGCCGAAGTCGCCTATGGCGCGCTGCAGGATGCCGGGCTTTCCAAGGATGATGTGGACGGGTTTTTCTGCACCGGCGCAGCACCGGGGCTCGGCCCGCTCAATATGGCGGATTATCTGGGGCTGACGAAGCTCAAGCACCTCGATTCCACCGATATGGGTGGCTGTTCTTATGTGATGCATGTTGGCCATGCGGTGGAAGCGATTGCGCTCGGCAAATGCAATATCGCGCTGATCACGCTGGCGGGCCGCCCGCGCGCTGAAGCCATGGCCACCGGCACCGCGCCGCGTTCCTGGGGCGTGAATGTGCCGGATGATCCGTTTGAGATTGTCTATGGCCGCACGGTCGCCAATGCCTATGCCATGTGCGCCATGCGCCACATGTATGAATATGGTACCACATCCGAACAGCTTGCCTGGATCAAGGTGGCGGCTTCGCATCATGCGCAGCACAACCCGCATGCCATGTTGCCCAAGGTGGTGACGGTGGAAGATGTGGTGAATTCGCCCATGGTGTCAGACCCGCTGCACCGGCTGGATTGCTGCGTCATTTCCGATGGCGGCGGCGCCTTGATTGTGACGCGCCCCGAAATCGCCAAATCGCTGAAGCGGCCTTTGGTGAAGGTGAAGGGCCATGGTGAGGCCACCAAGAACCAGAATGCCGGCTATACGGATTTGACCTATTCCGGCGCGGTCTGGTCAGGGCCCAAGGCTTTTGAAGAAGCCGGCGTGACGCCCAAGGATATTCAATACGCTTCCATCTATGACAGCTTCACCATCACGGTGCTGATCCAGTTGGAAGACCTTGGCTTCTGCAAAAAGGGCGAAGGCGGGAAGTTCGTTGCTGACGGCAACCTCATTTCCGGCGTTGGCAAGCTGCCCTTCAACACGGATGGCGGCGGGCTTTGCAACAACCACCCGGCCAATCGCGGCGGCATGACCAAGGTGATCGAAGCCGTGCGGCAATTGCGCCATGAAGCGCATCCGAAAGTGCAGGTGCCTGGCTGCACGCTGGCACTCGCGCATGGCACTGGCGGGTTGCTTGGCACGCGCCATGGCAGCGCTACCGTCATTCTGGAAAGGGAGTAAGCGATATGGCCACCATGGCATTCAACAGGGCCCTGCCGGAGATCAAGACGGACCCGACCAATCAGCCCTTCTTTGATGGCGCGCGCGCCGGCAAGCTGCTGATTGGCAAATGCAATGATACCGGCAAGTTCTTCTGGTATCCGCGCGGTGGTTCGCCCTTCACGCTGTCCAACA
>JBDKIR010000397.1:0-5497 GCA_039797035.1 Pseudomonadota bacterium
AGCCCCTCGGCCGTATCCTGCCAGAGCATATCGGCCGCCCCACGGCGCATCGGCCCTTGGCCGGCGGAGGTGAAGCCGGAAGAAGCCGATGAACCGCTTGTCGGCGTTGCTGCCCTGACCGGACAAAGGCGCCATCAGCGCCTTGCCATCAATGGCGCGGTGGTGGAGCTGACATTGCTGACCGGGCATCTGCGCGCCATCGCGGCCGAAGCGCCCATCAGCCGCCTTTACCTGACCGGCCCGCTTGCCGGCGTGCTCAGCCTGGCCCGCGATATGGCCGGCAAGCTTCCATTACTGCCCCCCACCACCAGCCTCGCGGAGGCAGCGCGCTGCCTGGCGAAAGGCGAACAACCACCGGCCAGACGCAGCGGGGCGCCGGATACGGCGCAGGCGGCCAGCGTTGAAGCCTCCTTCACCCTGGCGCTTGGGCATTTGCTCGAGGTGGCGCTGTTCCAGGCCAATCTCATCCGCGCCGATAGGGAGGCGGAAGGCGTGCACCAGATGCGCGTCGCGCTCCGCCGCCTGCGATCTGTCCTGCGGGTCTTCCGCCCACTGACCGATGGGCCACGCGCGCGGGCCCTTGATGCCAGGCTCAGGGAAGTGCTGACGCTCCTCGGCCCAGCACGGGATTGGGATGTATTCCTTGAAGGGGTCGGGGCCGACATGGCGCGGCTCCTCCCCAAGGATGCACGCATGATGGGCTTGCTCCGTACCGCGCGCGCCGCCCGCGATACCGCGTATGAGCAGCTCATCAAGGGGCTGGAAGGGCCAAGCTGGCGGCTTTGTGTGCTGGACGGGATCGCTTTCCTGCTGGAACGCCCTTGGCGCCAGGATGCTGATCCGCCGATCCACGCCAAGCTTGATGATGCACCGCATGGCTTCGCCCGGCAGGTGCTGGAAAAGCGTTGGCAGGGATTGCTGCGCGCCGGCGCCGATATTGCCGCCCTGGCGCCCGAGGCGCTGCATGAGCTGCGGCTGGATGCCAAAAAATTGCGCTATGCGGCTGAGGTGCTGGCGCCCGTCTTCGCCCGCAAAGCCGCCCGGCGCTTCCAGCGCCGCCTGGCAGCGCTGCAACAGGAATTGGGCCAGGCGAATGATGCTGCCGTGGCCTCGGCGCTGGCGCAGAGCTTGAAACGCGGGCCTGATAGCGGGCGTGCCTGGGCAATTGGCGTGATTGAGGGCTGGTGCATGGCGCGCTTTGGTGCTGATCGGGAAAGAGTCGCCGCCGCCTGGGAGAGCCTGATCGAGAAAGAGTCTTTCTGGTCAGAGGATTAGAAAGTTTTCTTCTTTCAGCATGTAACGTCCTGCAGATTAATTGCCATTTTTTACCCTTGTGAGCGCATTGAAAAATCGGCTAACCGTCACGCGTGCGTGATCCGAGGCGTATCTTTAAAGGAAGAAAAACTGGTCCCCGCTTAGGCGGTTCGGGCCTCGTACTCTCCTGCGCTTTTGCGGCGGCGGCGGTTTTGGCGGTTGGCCTGCCATCCAATCTTTTTGGTTCCGCGCCAGCGGATCGCCCCATTGATGCGCAACCCGAACAGGTGCGGATTTTTGACGGCGAAACCCTGGGCCTTGGTGATCGTGTGCTGCGGCTTTCGGGGCTTGCTGCGCCGTCGCGCGGCACGGTCTGCGGCGCAGGTATGGCGCAGCGCGATTGTGGCGAAGCCGCTGCGGCGGAGCTCGCGCGCTTGCTGGCCGGGCAGACTATTTCCTGCCGAATCGAGGGCTATGATTCCTTTCGCCGTGGCTTGGCGCGTTGTTCGGCCGGTGGGCGGGATATCAATGCCGCCATGGTTGAAGCAGGCTACGCCATGGCATCCAGTTCAACCTTAAGGGCGGTGGAAGCCGTGGCGCGTGACGCGCGCCAGGGGCTATGGGCAGACGCCACCAACCTGCCCGCCAATTGGCGTCAGCGCTGATCCAAAACAGGCCGGGACTTATGGTCTCTAGCCCCGCTGCGCCGGGGGCGGCTTGCCTTGCGCAATCGCCTTTCACCTTTGTTTCACCCTGCTGCGGCATCGTGCCCGGGGCTGAGAAAGGGTGAGTTTGCCAAGCGACCCCCGACACCCTTATCTTGCGACGCACCATTGACTTTGCGTGGCCACATTCGACTGTGGCGCGATCACTTCGAGGAAAACAGGCATGAGCACGAAGCCACAGGGCACCATCACGGTCACGCTGGACGGGACCAACAAGAGCACAACATTGCCCTTGCTTGGTGGCACGCTGGGCCCGCAGGTCGCTGATATCCGCAAGCTCTACGGTGATCTGGGCATTTTCACCTTTGATCCCGGCTATGGCGCGACCGCTTCCTGCGACAGCACCATTACCTATATCGATGGCGATGCGGGTATCCTGCTGTATCGCGGCTATCCGATCGAACAATTGGCCGAAAAATCAAGCTTTCTTGAAATTTCCTATCTGCTGTTGAATGGCGATCTGCCCAATGCCACGCAGTATGAGGAATTCCGCAAGGGTGTGACCTATCACACCATGCTGCATGAACAGCTGCGCCGCTTCTTTGATGGCTTCCGCCGCGA
The DNA here is from genome assembly GCA_039797035.1 of Pseudomonadota bacterium. Taxonomy (GTDB): domain Bacteria; phylum Pseudomonadota; class Alphaproteobacteria; order Acetobacterales; family Acetobacteraceae; genus Neoroseomonas. Next base: position 2,541 of record JBDKIR010000397.1, read on the forward strand.
TGCGCACCCGATGGCCGTGATGTGCGGTGTGGTCGGCGCGCTTGCGGCCTTCTATCACGACAATCTTGACATCAATGATGCGCGTCAGCGCGAAATCGCGGCCTTCCGCCTGATCGCGAAAGTGCCAACCATTGCTGCCTGGGCCTATAAATATTCTATCGGCCAGCCCTTCATGTATCCGCGCAATGATCTGAGCTATGCGGAAAACTTCCTGTACATGCTGAACGCCGTGCCGGCGGAACCCTGGGTAAACAACCCGATCCTGTCGCGCGCCATGGACCGTATCCTGATCCTGCATGCGGATCACGAACAGAACGCGTCCACCAGCACCGTGCGTCTGGCCGGTTCAACCGGGGCCAATCCATTCGCCTGTATTGCGGCCGGTATCGCTGCCCTTTGGGGCCCCGCCCATGGTGGCGCCAATGAAGCCGTGTTGAAGATGCTCGGCGAAATTGGTCATCCCAAGAATATTCCTGGCTTCATCAGCGAAGTGAAGGACAAGAACAGCCACACCAAGCTGATGGGCTTTGGCCACCGGGTCTATAAGAACTTCGACCCGCGCGCGAAGATCATGAAGGAAACCTGCCACGAAGTGCTGGCGGAACTCGGCATCAAGAATGAGCCGCTGTTGGATATGGCGATGGAGATGGAACGCATCGCGCTTTCCGATGACTACTTCGTCAGCCGCAAGCTTTACCCGAATGTCGATTTCTATTCGGGCATCATTCTGAAGGCGATGGGTATCCCAACCCATATGTTCACCGTGCTCTTTGCCGTGGCGCGCACGGTGGGCTGGGTGAGCCAGTGGAAAGAATTGATCGAGGATCCGAGCCAGCGCATCGGCCGCCCGCGCCAGATCTATACCGGCGCCGGTCAGCGTGACTTTGTGCCGATGTCTCAACGCAGCTGAGATCTTGAGAGCATCCCCCACCCGGCCTCGACCGGGTGGGGCACTTCGCCCCGGCGGATCATAGCCGGGCACGACCGCCAAGAATTTGCGGCGCGAGGGCAGAGCCCTTGTTAACTTTTCATTTACACATCCCGTCTATCTTGGCCGCATGATCAGTCTGAACGCCTTGGCGGCCTTCACGCAGGAAATCGCGGCAAATGTCGGGATCGTTCCGGTGCGTTCGCCCACCCAGCCTGTGGATGCCGGTGGTATGGCCGGGCAGAAGCAGCCTGCGCAGCGGGCGCTGGAAAAGGTGCCGCCGGCACCAGCCAATCCCATGCCGCGTGGCTCACTCCTGGATTTGCGCGTCTAGCGCCCACACAGCGCCACGGGGTGATGGCTGACTGGGCGGGCCCTTACGCCTTGCCGATGGCGGCCAACAGCCCGCGTACCACATCCACGAACATCTCGGCCGTCAGCCGCTTCGTCGACGTATTGTAGCGGCTGACATGATAGGAATCGGCCAGGATCAGCCCATCAGGCAGGCGGTGTTGCGCGCCATGCCGGAAGGCGAAGCGCGCGGCCGGAATACCCTTGGCACGCAGCAGCGCATTATGCGCCACCACACCCAGGGCCAATACGGCCTTCAGTCCGGGCATGCCGGCCAATTCAGCTTGCAGAAACTGATTACAGGCACGGATTTCCGCCGGCACTGGCAGGTTTTCCGGCGGCACGCAGCGCACCGCATTGGCAATGCGGCAGCCTGACAGGCGCATGCCATCCTTCGGGTCTTCAGCGTAGGCGCCCTCCGCCAAGCCGTGGTCCAGCAAAGTGCCGTAGAGCAATTTGCCGGCATAATCCCCGGTGAAGGGGCGGCCGGTGCGATTGGCGCCACGCACCCCAGGCGCCAGCCCCAGGATCAGCAATGGCGCTTCAGTCTGCCCCCAGGAAGGCACCGGCGCATTATGCCAATGGGGTTCCTTGGCGCGATTGGCTTCCCGATAGGCAACCAGCCGGGGGCAAAGCGCACAATCGCGCCCCGGCGCCTGTACCGCCGAACGGCTCATTCAGCGTCGATTTCCGGCGCCTCACCATAGGGGTCCGCGGGCGTCACGCGGCTTGGGCGATTGGCAGGGGCGGCGGGCGGTGCAGCGGGCGCGGGCCGCTGGCGCGATTCGGCCGTGCGCCGGGCGATTTCAGGCCCGATATCCGCCAGTTCCAGAAAGCCATCCGCCTGGCGGCGCAATTCATCGGCGATCATGGGCGGCTGGCTTTCCATGGTGGAAACCACGGTCACCTTCACGCCTTGGCGCTGCACCGCCTCAACCACGCGGCGAAAATCGCCATCACCGGAAACCAGCACGGCGTGATCCAGATGCGGGGCGAGTTCCATCATATCGACCGCCAATTCGATATCCATATTGCCCTTCAAGCGGCGCCGCCCGGCTGGATCTGCCTGTTCCTTGGCGGGTTTGGTGACCACGCGCCAACCATTATAGGCCAGCCAATCGGTCAATGGCCGCAAGGGGGAATAGTCTTCCGTTTCCACCAGTGCCGTGTAGTAACAGGCGCGCACCAAATAGGTGGACGAGCCGAAAAACCGCAGCATGGCAGCAAAGTCGATCTCAAATCCCAGGGAACGCGTCGCGTGATAAAGATTCGCCCCATCAACGAAAAGGCCCACACGCTCCATGCCCGAAGAACGCCTACCGTATTGTTGTGTCATCAAATAATCCTCAATCATTCGAAGGTGGTGATGAAATTCAAAAAGGGTCGTTACACCAGCCGTGTTTCATTGTCATGTCACGGGCTTTGATTGCCATTGGGGCGAACCTGCCCCCAGCCTCAGGCGGCACCCCTTTGGCGGGTTGCCAGGCGGCGGTCCAGGCGCTGGCCGGCTTGCCGGGGCTCAAACTGGTGGGCCTGTCGCGCTGGTGGGAAAGCGCCCCCATCCCGCCCAATCCCTTGGCGCCGCGCTATGTGAATGGGGTGGCACTGCTGGAGGGCGCAATGGACCCCTTGGGCCTGCTCAAGGCTTTGCAGGGCATCGAGGCCGCCGCCGGCCGCA
>JBDKIR010000398.1:0-2730 GCA_039797035.1 Pseudomonadota bacterium
AGCGTATGGCTGGCGCATCGCCCTGCGTTTCCCGCAGCGCAATCACACATGCCGCGCCCGGCAATTCATTGGCCGGGAAAAATTTTGGATGGATCTGGATGGGGATCCCCAAGGCATCCCGCCAGCGGGCCAATTCCTGCAAACGATAGGCCTGGCGCTGTGGGGAGCGTTTGGGCAAGGGAAGGCCGCCCGAACCTGCGAATATGGTGCCGAAATCCACCGGCCAGATACGCAGGCTGGCGCCATATTGCGCCGCCAAGGCTTCAATCCGCGCGGCACCCAAATGCGTCCAGGGCGAATTGAGTGAGGCGTAGTAATCAATATGCTGGGCCATGGTCGTTCCTTACGCGATCAAGGGGCAGGCGGTGGCGGCGCGGGCTTCCTCAAGGCTGATCCCAGGGGCCAGATCACGTACCGCGAAGCCTTCACCCATGGGCGCAAAAAGCCCGAGATCGGTTGCGACAAGGGTCACCACACCACAGGCCGTGATGGGCAGGCTACATTTGGGTAGCAGGCGGGAAGACCCATCGCGGGTGCGGTGTTCCAGCATGATGAAAACGCGTTTCGCCGAAGCGGCCAGATCCATGGCCCCGCCAATACCGCCCCCCTTGGCGCCCTTCAATTTCCAATTCGCGAAATCGCCATTGGCGGCCACTTCGTAAGCGCCCATCACGGTCACATCCATCCGGCCACCACGGATCAAGGCAAAGCTATCAGCGTGATGGACAATGGAAGCACCGGGATTGAGCGTGACATTCTGCCCACCCGCATTGACCAGATTGAGGTCTTCGGTGCCGGGTGCGCAGACCGCGCCATAGCCGATGACGCCATTTTCAGCATGAAAAATAATGTCCCGATCGCCCATGGGTACATCAGCGATCATGGTCGGCATGCCGACCCCCAGATTGACCACCCAGCCATCCTGGAATTCCCGCGCCAGCCTTTCGGCCATTTGCATGCGTGTCCAGCTCATCGTGTGGCCTCCCGCTTGCGGGTCCAAAGCCCCAAAGGTGGTGGTGGAATCCGGATCAGGCGCTGCACCAGCATCCCCGGCGTATGCACATCATCAGCATCCAGCGCGCCTGCGGGCAGGATATCTTCCTCTACCTCCGCGATGGTGGTGGTGGCGGCCATAGCCATGAGGGGATTGAAATTGCGCTGGCTGCGATGAAAACGAAGATTGCCAACGGCATCGGCGCGGGCGGCACGGATAAAGGCGAAATCCACCGGCAACGCATATTCCAGCAGGTAGCGCCTGCCGTTGATTTCCCGCGTTTCGCGCCCTTCAGCCAATTCCGTACCAACAGCGGTTGGCGTGTAGAAAGCCGGAATACCCGCACCCGCGGCGCGTAGCCTTTCCGCCAAGGTGCCTTGCGGGACGATTTCGGCTTCGACTTCGCCAGATTCATAGTATTTGGTGAATGGCAATACATCGGAAGCGCGCGTGGCGGCGGTGAAGGAACAAACCACCTTCGCCACCTGGCCATTTTCAACCAACATGCCGATATCTGGCATGCGCGGCTTATGGGCGCCGCCCGTTGTATTGGCGATACAGGTCAGGCGCTTGGCCCCATGGCGCGCCAGCGCGGCAATCAGATTATAAGGTGTGCCAGGCCCGGCGAAGCCGCCAATCGCGATTACCGCGCCATCCGGAATATCGGCCACCGCCGCATCGAAATCCGGGTAGATTTTGCTGCGCGCCATGCTGCGCTCCTCCCTGGTGCTGGTATCATGCTTCGCCGAAGCGGCGCGGCTGGCAAGGGGGGTCAACGGCGCCGGGTTTCAGTAATGGCGATATAAAGCCCCGCCCCGATGATGATGCTGGCGCCGACCCAGGTCCATTGATCAGGCCAAAGCCCGGTAATGGCATAGCCAACCGCAATGGCGCCCAGCATTTGCCAATACTGGAAGGGCGAAATGACATTGGCTGCGCCATAGGTCATGGCCTTCGCCACGCACCAATGCCCCGCAGCCCCCAGGATGCCGAGCGTGATATGCCAGAACAAATCACCCAGGCTTTGGATGGGTATCCAGAAAAAGGGAATGACGCCGCACATCACCAGCGTGCCGATCAGCCCGCTATACATGACCGATGTCTCTGGGCGGTCCAGCCCGGCCACTAGCCGCGTCTGAATCTGATAAATGGCGTAGAAAAAAGCACTGGCCATGATGCCAAGCGCGGCTGGCTGGAACACTTCCGCCCCCGGTCGGATCACCACCAATACGCCGATAAACCCCACCAAGACGGCGATCAGACGTTGCCAGCCGATTTTTTCGCCGAGCATCGGCAAGGCCAGAATGGTGACAAAGAAGGGTGAGGTGAAGGAAATGGACGCTGCCTTTGCCAATGGCACATGCTTGACCGAAAAGAAGAAGCAGGTGGTCGAAGCGAGCAGCAGAAGGGAACGGGAAATTTGCACCCAAGGCTTACGACTTTTGAGGACGCCAAGGCCAAAGCGGGGCACGATCAAGGCAAGCACAATCACCAAATGACCGGCTGTTCTGGCCCAGATGATCTGCTCCGAAGGGTAATCGCGGCTCAATACCTGGACGATACCATTCATGACCGGAAAGATCGTGCAGGCTGCGCACATGAAAAAAATGCCAAGCAGCAACGAAGTTTGGCGTGGCGGTACCGCATAGGCGGTCATGGCATGGTCCGATCCCGGGTGGCGTCTGATGCGGCATCTACCCTAGGGCATAAGGGCCTGGGGTGAAAATTTTTCGATA
>JBDKIR010000399.1:0-4992 GCA_039797035.1 Pseudomonadota bacterium
GAAGAAGAAAAGCAGAAATGCGCGCCCGTGCCGCAACGCCTGGTGCGGCGGCATATGGGAAGCGGGCGCCTTTCGCTTTATCTTTCCGCGCATCTTGGCGCCATTCATGGCATGCCGCGGCCGGAAGCCATGGCGCTGGTGCGTGAATTGACCGAATTCGCCACACAGCGACAATTTGTTTTTGCGCATGAATGGCAGCCTGGTGACATGGTGATGTGGGATAATCGCTGCACCATGCATCGCGCGCGGCCTTTCGCGGATAAAAAGCACCCGCGCGACATGCGCCGCGTGACGCTGGCTGATGTGGGGCCGACGCTGGAGCAACCGGCATGATGCGCGCCTTGGTGTTGGCGCTGGTCTTGGGCGTTTCAACCGCCCAGGCCCAGACCCCCAATCGCGAATATCCTGAAAGGCCGATCCGGCTGATTGTTGCCACCGCAGCGGGCGGCGCTTCCGATATTCTGGCGCGCCAAGTGGGTGAAAGGCTCACCGCCGCTTGGGAGCAGCCCGTGGTGGTGGACCCGCGCCCAGGTGCCAATGGCAATGTCGCCGCCTTGGCTGCCGCCCGCAGCGCGCCAGATGGCTATACGCTGATGATGGGCACGATTGGCGTCATGGCCGTGAACCCGGCCATTTATCGCGATGTTGGCTATGACCCCGCGCGTGATTTCGACCCCATCGCAAGGCTTGTGTCCTTCGCCAATATTCTGGTGGTCAATCCACGCATTCCGGCCACCACGCAGCGTGAATTCATTGATTACGTCAAGGCCAATCCCGGTTTGGGCTATGGTTCACCAGGCAATGGCGGGTCCCCGCATCTTGCCATGCTGGTATTTGCGCGCATGGCCGGCATTCAGATGGAACATATCCCCTATCGCGGTGCGGCGCCCGCACTGAATGACATCATCGCTGGCAATTTGGCGAGTGCCTTTTCCGATCCGCTGGTGACCATTCCGCAAATCCGCGCAGGTTCAGTGCGCGCGCTTGCCGTGAGTGGCACGCGCCGTTTGGCGGCCTTGCCCGATGTACCAACTGTCGCTGAAGCTGGCATGGCGGGATATGAAGTGGTGGGTTGGCTTGGCATTGTGGCGCCGCGTGGTGTGCCGCGGCCGATCGTCACGCGCCTGAATGCCGAATTGAACCGCATCATGCGCACAGCGGAAATGGAAACGCGCATGCGTGACCAGGGGACAGAAATTGTCACTGGCACGCCGGAAGCTTTTGGAGATTATATCCGTGGTGAGATTGCGCGCTGGGCGCAAATCACGCGTGAAGCAGGGGTGCGCGCAGAATGACAACTGTTGCTGATGCTTTGGCGGCGCGGCTTGCGCAGCATGGCGTGAAGCGCATCTGGGGCGTGCCGGGGGGCGATTGCAGCCTGGATATTCTGGATGCCGCGCAACGCCACGGAATTCAATTTGTACTGACCCGCGCCGAAGCAGGTGCGGCGATGATGGCAATGGCTGACGCGCAAATCACCGGCGCGCCGGGCGTTATCCTCACCACGCGCGGGCCGGGGCTTGCCAATGCGGTGAATGGCATTGCCTGCGCCAGCCTGGATCGTGTGCCCTTGCTGATCATGGCCGATGGGCATGAAACCGATATGGGCCATGTCAGCCATCAGCGTTATGACCAAATGGCCCTGATGGCGCCCATCACCAAGGCGCAAAGCGCGCTGGAAAGCGGTGATGCGGTGGCGGAGTTGGATCGCCTGATGCATGTGGCGCAAAGCGCTGCACCCGGGCCGGTTTATCTGGAATTGGTTGGCCAGCGCGTGCGCATTCCTCATCTTGGTCCGAAGCGCCCCTTGCCATCACCCCCAGTGATGCCAGCGCCGGGGCAGGAGGCGCTGCTGGCGGCGCGCGCGGTCCTTGCCAAGGCACAGCGGCCGATCATTATCGCGGGGCTGCAAGCGCGTGAGGATAATGCGGCTGAAGCCTTGCGCCTTTTGGCCAATGCTTGGCAGGCGCCGGTGCTGACGACATGCATGGGCAAGGGCACCATCAGCGACAAGGAAACTTGGCTGCTTGGCCCCTTCATCAGCGGTGCGGCCGAAGATCCCATGCTGCGCGAAGCGGATTGCATCGTGCTATTCGGTGCGGATCACATCGAATTCATGCCGAAGAAATGGGCCTATGCCGGCACGCCGGTGGTGGAACTGACCACCCATGCCATGACGCGGCCCTATCTGGCCCCGGAAGCGCTGGTTGAGGGCGATTTGGCCGCAGCCGCCAGTTCCTTGCAGGGTGCCGTGCGGCCTGGCGGTTGGACCAGCGCGCAAGTGGCCGCCGCAAGGGAAGCGATGCGCGCCCTATCGCGCACGCCCGCGCAAGGCATTGGCCCGCATCAGCTTGTGGAAGCAGCGCTGGCGGTGGCGCCGCAAGCGCGGGTAACCGCGGATGCGGGGGCGCATATCCTGCCGGTGGTGGCCTTGTGGCAATCCTGCGGGCCGCGTGATTTCTTCATCAGCCGCGGCCTCGCCACCATGGCCTTTGCGCTGCCCCATGCCATTGGTGCGGCCTTGGCTGATCCATCTCGTCCCGTGATTGCCTTTACCGGTGATGGCGGGCTGATGATGGGCACGGGCGAATTGGGGGTCGCGGTACAGGAACAGGCCAATGTCAAATTGGTGGTGTTCAATGATGCCAGTATTGCGTTGATTGAAGTGAAGCAGCGGCGCCGGCAATTCCCGCTTTACGGCATGCGCTACCCGGCGACGGATTTCGCGGCCATTGCGCGCGGCTTTGGTGCCACCGGCATCAAGGTGGATAGCCTGGCGCAATTGGAACCGGCGTTGCGCCAAGCCATGGCCATACCGGGGCCGGTGGTGCTGGATGTTGCCGTGGATGGGCAGGCCTATCACAGCATGGTGCCGGCGCTGCGCGGCTAGGGAGTGATCGCTTCAGGTTGAAGCGATCACCTTATCCTTGCCCATTACCCAATCTTGTCCTGCGTTTTCGTTTCAAAATCGCTGGCGTCGTGGCGTTCGTGCAATTGTTCGGATGGCTCCCCGGTCACGCGGTTCACCATGCGTCCGCGTTTCACGGCAGGGCGAGCGAAAATCGCTTCCGCCCAGCGCTGCACATGCTTGTATTCATGCACGGCCAGGAATTCCGCCGCACCATACAGATACCCTCGCACCAGCCCGCCATACCAGGGCCAAACGGCGATATCGGCGATGGTATACTCATCCCCGCCCAGATAGGGGCTTTCCGCGAGGCGCCGATCCAGCACATCCAATTGCCGCTTGGTTTCCATGGCGAAGCGGTCAATCGCGTATTCGATCTTCACCGGCGCATAGGCATAGAAATGCCCGAAGCCGCCGCCGAGATAAGGCGCGCTGCCCATTTGCCAGAACAGCCAGGAAAGGCATTCGGCGCGCAAGGCAGGATCCTTCGGCAGGAAGGCGCCGAATTTCTCCGCGAGGTGCATGAGGATTGCCGCGCTCTCGAACACGCGAATGGGCTTCGGCCCGCTGCGGTCCAGAAGCGCGGGGATTTTCGAATTGGGGTTTACGTCCACAAAGCCGCTGCCGAATTGCTGGCCTTCGCCAATGCGGATCAGCCAGGCGTCATATTCGGCGCCCTTGTGGCCCAGCGCTAAAAGCTCCTCCAGCAGGATCGTCACCTTCTGGCCATTGGGCGTGCCGAGCGAATAGAGCTGCATCGGGTGGCGGCCCACCGGCAATCCCTTGTCATGGGTCGGGCCGGCGATGGGGCGGTTGATATTGGCAAAGCGCCCGCCATTGGCCTTGTTCCAGGTCCAGACCTTGGGCGGCGTGTAATCGCTGGTGCTGCTCATGTGCGTACTCCTGATCGGTTGGGCCGAGGCTGGCGCGATTGGCCGCAGCGCGCAAGGCTGGTATCGCGGGCCGATCAGACCGGGGGCGACATGACCATCACCATCCATGGCATCAAGAATTGCGACACCATGAAAAAGGCGCGCGCCTGGCTAGAAGCCGAGGGCATTGCGTATGCCTTCCATGACTACAAGACCGCCGGCATCACCCCCGCCATGCTGCAAAGCTGGGTGCAGAAGGCGGGGTGGGAGGCTTTGTTGAACCGCGCCGGCACCACCTTCCGCAAATTGCCCGAGGATCAGAAGCAAGGGCTGGATGAAGCCCGCGCGGTGGCGCTGATGCTGGCGCAACCCAGCATGATCAAACGCCCGGTGCTGACCAGGGGCGATGCGCTGCTGATCGGCTTTGATCCGGCGCGCTATTCCGCCGCACTAAAGGGCTGACGCTGCCTCAAAATCACCACGAGCCACCCATATTCTGAAAACGTCAGATCAATAAAAAGGGTGCCGGGTGGCCGCTGAGGGAATCAATTTCCAGGCCTATAGTGACGCGCTGGTCGTGCTTGGCACGGCGGGCGTGGTCGTGCCCTTATTGCGCCGCGTCGGGGTCAGCCCGGTGATTGGCTATCTCGGTGCTGGGGCCGTGCTGGGGCCGCTCGCGCTTGGTTCCTTCATCAATGAATACCCGCTGCTTTACTGGTTCACGGTGATTGACGCGAAAAGCGTCACCGCGATTGCCGAGCTGGGCGTGGTGTTTCTGCTGTTCCTGATCGGGCTGGAGCTTTCCTTTGAACGCCTGAAGGCGATGCGCCGTCTGGTGCTGGGCCTGGGTGGCCTGCAAATGGCCATCACCTTTCTGATCCTGAGTCTGATGGCGCTCGCTTTTGGCTTCAGCCCCGGCATTGCGGCGGTGCTGGCGGCGTGTTTGGCGCTGTCTTCCACGGCCATTGTGCTGGAATTGCTCGCGCAGCAGGAAAGGCTGCTCACCAGCGGTGGCCGCGCCAGTTTTTCCGTGCTGCTGGCGCAGGATGTGGCGGTGGTGCCCATATTGCTCTTCATCGGCATCCTCGGCGCCAAGGGCGGCGGTTCCGTGCTGCTCAGCATCGCCACCGCCTTGGGGCAGGCGCTGCTGGTGCTGGCGGTGATTGTGCTGGTGGGGCGCGTGGTGCTGCGCCCGCTTTTCCGTCTGGTGGG
>JBDKIR010000400.1:0-10910 GCA_039797035.1 Pseudomonadota bacterium
CCCTTTGTCTGGGGTCGCGCCGCCTGTTCTTCAAGCTTTCAGCATAAGGCCAAGCAGCATGTCCATGCAGATTGACCCCCAATGGTGGTTCACCGCCATAGAGGCGCCGGTGGTTGGCGCGCTTTTCTGGATGATCCACGGCCTCCGGCGCGAATTGCATGCGCGTATTGAACGCGGCGATGAACGTGATTCGGATGCGCTGACCCGCACGCGGGAAGATCTGGCGCAGTTCAAGCTGGAAGTGGCGCGCACTTATGTGCCGCTGTCCCTGATCCGCGATCTGGATCGCAGGCTTTCCGATCATTTGCTGCGGATTGAGGAAAAACTCGAAGAGGTCTCACGCGCTGGCATTGCCGCCGCCCAGGCCGCGCGCCGGATGGAGGAACGGGAATGACCAAGCTGCCCCCGCCGCGTGCGATCGATATCGAAATCCTCGCCATGACCTTATGGGCCGAAGCGGCCGATAAGCCGGTACGCGCCATTGAAGCCCTGGCCGCGCTGGTGATGAACCGGCTGCAGGCCGGGCGGGATCCTCAGGCGCGCCACATCGCCGCCATTTGCCGCGCCCCCTTCCTGTTCACGTGTTGGAACCGCCGGGACCCGCGCCATGCCGCGCTGCGTGCCATCCCGCCCGGGGATGCGGCGCTCGCCATGTGCCGGCGCATCGCACGCCGCGCTGCCACTGGCCTGCTGCCAGATCCCACCCAGGGTGCGACGCTTTGGCATGATGCGGCCCATTTGCCGCCATGGGCCTTGGGACAAGCCAATACAGCCGAAATCGGCGGGCTTTGCTTTTATCGGCATCAGGATCTTGCGCCATCGCGGCCCCCGCAAAGGGCGCCACTACGGGCCATCATGGCCTAGGCGTCAGCCAACATTTTCCGTGCTGCAGATTGCCGCTTTTTCCAGCGGCGCATCGCGCAGCATATGCCAGGCGCCGCTCATTAAAATCTCACTCGGTCGGAAGCGTGCCTTATAGGCCATTTTGCGGCTTTCCGGCACCCAATAGCCCAAATAGACATAAGGCAGGCCAAGCGAACGCGCGCGGCCAATCAGCCAAAGCACGGCGAAAGTACCCAAGGAACGCTTATCCAGCGTGGTATCGAAAAAGGAATAAACCGCCGAAAGCCCATCCGACAGCCAATCGGTCAGACAAGCGCCCAGCAGCCGATCCTGCGCATCGCGGAATTCGACAATCCCTGTGCTGATCGGGGTATCTTCGATCATGGCGCGATAATCGTAATAGCCCATGGCCGCCATATCGCCATCGGCATGGCGGGTCTTTTGGTAGCGCTGGAACAGGGTGAATTGTTCCGCCGTGGCGCGCGCCGGCATTTCGGAAACGGTCAAATCCGTATTGGCGCGCAGGATGCGCCGCTGCGTGCGGTCTGGCGTGAATTCCTCGCTCACCACGCGGATCGGCACACAGGCCTGGCAGCCAGGGCAGACCGGCGCATAGGCAATATTATGGCTGCGGCGAAACCCGGCGCGCGAAAGCCTTTCATGCAGCGCTTCCGCTTCCGTGCCGGATAATTCGGTCACAATCTTCCGCTCTGTCCGGCCCGGCAGATACGGGCAGGGCAGCGGCGCGGTCGTATAGAAGAATTGCGGGCGGCGGTTCGGGCGTTGCAACATGCGGGTGCAGTTTCCTCCGCCAAGGCGCCGGAATCAACCACCCGGGCCGGGTGACGGGCGGGGCGGGGTAAGGCTGATGCGCCCGCCCTCTCCCTCTGGCGCATGCAAGGGCAAAAGCCTGCCTTGCTGCCACAGCGGCAACATATCCGACCAATGCCGGCTGAAGGGATGGCCGGATTGGCCCGTGGCGATCACGGCAAAGGCACCATCCGGGGTCGCTAGATCCATCACGCTCCGCAACCCTGCCCCATGCACGGCCGTGAAGGCACCCTGGCGAAAGGCGGCACGCGCCACGGTTTCACCATCCCCGCCCGGCGCGGCGCTGAGGCCGAGCCAATCGCGGATATAGGGAATGAAGCGCAGCATGGGGTGATCAAAGCGCGCGATATGGGCAGCGCCCCAGCGCCATTTTGCCGGATCTGGCCCATATTCCGCCGCCAGGGCGCTGACCGCTTCCTGCAAGGCCGCCGCCAGCATGGGGGCGCAGCCTGCTGCCCCACACCACCGCAGCGCCGCATCACCGCCCTGCAAAAGCGGGCGCAGGAATTCAGGCGATGGGGCGAAGCCATCGGCGGGCAGCGCCGCGCGCGCCAGCAGCGCCTGACCAAAGCCGCGCAAGGTGGCGTGGAAGATCAAGGGCTCTGCCCGATCCGCCGCCATGTCCCCATCCCAGGCTTGCAGCAGGGCCAGTGCCGCCCCGGCAGCGCCATCCATGGGGGGCAGGGCGCGCAAAGCAGGCAGCATTTCGGCGGCGAAAAGACTGGTGCGATCCATCTGCACCGCGGCGAAATCCGCCGGCGCATGTTGGGGTTGCGCGGCCAAACGGGCGCCAATGCGCCGGAAACGCCAATCTCCATGCCAATCGCGGCTGAGAAATGCCGGATGATCGGGCGGCACCACACGATTATTCGCATTCACGATCACACCGCTGGCCGGGTTTTCGACATGCGGCTTGGCGTCAAACGGCAGAAACCCATCCCAGCCCGCCGCACCATCCCAGCCCGGGCGCGGCAGCGCGCCATCGCCACTGCGCCGTTGCGGCACGCGCCCGACAATGAACATGGCGATGCCGCCCGCGCGATCGGCCAGCATCAAATTCTGCACCGGGCTGGTGATATCCTCGGCCGCCTGGCGCGCTTCCGCGATATTGCCAGCGCGATTGAGGCGCAGTAGCCCCCGCGCAGCGGTATCGCCCGGCGCCAGGCTTGCCATGGCCAAAGCCAAAGCCAAAGCCGTGCCTGCCTGGCTTTGAAAACGCGGCTCCAGATCGGAAATCACCGGCCCATGGCGCGTTTCACGAAAGCGGAATCGCGCTGTCGCGGCACCGCGCGTCACGATTTCGGTCTCATGCCAGGTAAAATCGCGCGGCCCTTCGGGCGTTTCATACCGCCCATCCTCGGTCAATTTTTCGATGACCAGATCCTGCGTATCCGCATGCGTCGTGGTGAAACCCCAGGCAAGGTTTTCATTCCGCCCAATCACAATCCCCGGCACGCCCGGCGCGGTGGCGCCGATCAGCCGGCGCCCATCCGGCAAGCTGATGCGTGCCAGATACCAAAGAATGGGCGCGCTATGGGAAAGATGCGGATCAGAAGCAAGCAAGGGCGCGCCCGTCGCACTCCGCCCTGCCCCAACCACCCAGGCGTTGGAAGCAATTTCCGGCAGCGGCGCATCTTCCGGAAAGCGCGGCAGATGCTGCGCCAATGCCCCCAAGGCAGCGCCATGCAGGCTTTCACCATGCAACGCGCCATTTGCTTTCGTTTCAGCCGGCATCAGCGGTTCATCGGCGCGGCCCGGCGTATGATCCTCCGGCCAAAGATCCGCGAGGTGTTCCGGCGAAAGCAGCGCCGCGAGCCGCGCGCGTTCCAATTCGGTGCGCCAATTGCCGCCGAGCCAAAGCCCCATGATCTTGCCCCAGAGCAGGCTATCCACCGGCTGCCAGGGTGCGGGCGCACCGAGCGCGATGAATTCCGGCGCGGCAAATCGCCCGCGCGCCGCGATCCAGGCATTCACCCCGCGCGCATAGGCTTCCAGCATGCGGCAGGTTTCGGCATCCAGCGCTGCCAAATCCGCCGCTGCGCGTTCTTCCAGGCGCAACAAGCGCATGAAGCGATCAAGCCGGAGCGCCGCCGCACCCGCGATTGCCGCGCTTTGCCCACGCGCGCCCCGGCGCATGAGCTCCATCTGGAACATCCGGTCGCGCGCATGCAAAAAACCAAGCGCGGCCCAGGCATCTTCTTCAGTAGTGGCCGTGATATGCGGCATGCCACGCGCATCAAGCGTGATCGCAACCGGCGCGGTAAGCCCAGTCATCACGACTTCAGCCTGCCGCGCAGGCAGGCTCCACCAGAGCGCGCCGACAATGCCGCCGATGATCAGCAGGATCAATGCCGCCAGCATAACCCCAAGCCGCTTCGCCCAGAGCAGGAAGCGACGCCGCATTTGCCTCATGCTGCGGGTGGCAGATTGCCGGTGCGGATCAGAAAGGCCGCGCGTTCTGCCGCACCGCGCCAATCCGCATTGCCATCCGGGCAGCGCACCAGGCGCACGGAAGGATACCAAAGCGTGTCTTCGCGCCCCTGCTGCCAGCGCCAATCCGAATTGCGCCCATGGGTCAGCATGAGCGCGGGGCGTCCAAGTGCGCCGGCCAAATGCACCACGGCCGTGTCCACCGTCACCACCAAATCAAGCGCCATGATGGCCGCAGCGGTATCGAGGAACCAATCCGGGCTGTTATCCATCGCCGGCCCAAGGCGTTCCAGCGCGAAGGGCGCTTCGGTATCCTCGCCCGGTCCCTTTTGCAGGGCGAAAAGCCGCGCGCCGCGCAAGGCCGCGATGGGCGCGAAGACCGAAAGCGGCACGGAGCGATTGCGATCCACCGGCGCCTTGGGATTGCCTTGCCAGACAATGCCGATGCGAAACCCCTGATCACCAATGCGCTGCCGCCAATGCGCAACACGCGCCGGTTCCGCCGCCAGATACGGGATGCGCCCCTGATAGTGTTGCGGGCGCAAGCCAAGCGCGCGCGGCAGATTGAGCAGCGGGAGCCAAGCCTTCACCCCGCGCACCCGCCCCGCCGTACCGCTGGGGCGCGCATCAATCCCTTCCAGCACAGGGGCCAGTAGCTTCATCACACGCGGATCCAGCACCGCATGCACGCGCACGCCACGCGCGCGCAACATGGGCAGGAAGCGCGCGAATTGGATGGTATCACCAAGCCCCTGTTCACCCATCACCAACAGCGCTTCGGGTAGCGCACCACCACGCCAGATCGGCATCGCCTCCGGGCCATTCGGGCCAGGGCGCGTGACCTTGGTGAAGACCTCTGGCATCAAATCGAAGCGTACTTCGTAAGCGTCCCAGGCTTCCTGCCAAAGCCCAGCGCCAAACAAGGCGCGTGCGAGTGCCGCCTTTACCTGCAGATTTTCCGGGCGCAGCTGCGACAATACGCGCAAGGCAGCGGCGGCTTCCATGCAACGCCCCGCATCCCGCGCATCCTCCAGCAAGGCGAGGATGGGCGAGATATCGGGCGCTTCCGCCATGGCTTAGGTTTCAGCGCCGGCCTGACGCGAAGCGCACCGCTTCTTCCGCGGCGCGGAACAAGGCGCGCGCCTTCTGGCGCGTTTCCTCATATTCCGCCTTGGGATCGCTATCGGCCACCACACCGGCACCGGCCTGGACATACATCACGCCATCCTTCACCAGTGCGGTGCGCAGCGCGATGCAGGTATCCATGCCGCCATCGGCGCCGAAATACCCAACCCCGCCCGCATAAAGCCCACGGCGGGATGGTTCCAATTCCTCGATAATCTCCATGGCGCGGATTTTGGGCGCCCCGGTCAGCGTGCCGGCGGGGAAGCCCGCGCAATAGGCATCCAGCGCATCCAGCCCCGCGCGCAAACGGCCCTGCACTTCGGAACCGATATGCATCACCTGCGAATAACGTTCCACCTGGAATTGCGCAGTAACCTTCACCGAACCGATTTCCGAAACACGGCCGACATCATTGCGCCCGAGATCGAGCAGCATGAGGTGTTCGGCGCGTTCCTTCGGATCGGCCAGCAATTCCACTTCCAGCGCGCGATCTTCTTCCGGTGTCGCACCGCGCCGGCGCGTGCCGGCCAAGGGGCGTACCGTGACCACACCATCGCGGGCGCGGACCAGAATTTCGGGGCTCGCCCCCACTGCGGCGAAGCCACCGAAATCACAGAAGAACAGGAAGGGTGCCGGATTGATCCGGCGCAGCGCGCGATAGAGCGCGAAGGGCGGCAAGGCGAAGGGCGCGGAAAAACGCTGCGCCGGCACGATCTGAAAACAATCCCCGGCGCGGATGTAATCCTTCGCGCGTTCCACCGCGGCGATGTAGCCCGCTTCGGTGAAATTGCTGTCGGGCTGCGGCAAAGCGGGCAGATCGGCGGGCGGCGCGGGGCGCGGCACGGGGCGATCAAGCGCCGCTTCAGCCTCATCCAAGCGCGCATTGGCGGCTTCCCAGGCCGTTTGCGGATCAGCGCCCGGCCAGACCGGGGCGCAGAGCATCAAGGTATCGCGCACATGGTCAAACACGGCCATCAGCGTCGGGCGCGTCATCACCGCATCCGGGATGCCGAGCACATCGGGGTTGGTGGCGGGCAGTTTTTCAATCAGCCGCACCATGTCATAGCCCAAATAGCCAAACAGCCCGGCCGCAATCGGCGGCAGCCCCGCCGGGACGGGCATGCGGCATTCATTGATCAGGGTCCGCAGACTATCGAGGGCGGGTGTCGCGTCCGGCACAAAACCATGCGGGGCCGAGAGCGCATGGCGATTGATTTCCGCCTTGCCATTGCGGCAACGCCAGATCAGATCAGGCGCCATGCCAATGGCGGAATAGCGCCCACGCGCCGCGCCGCCTTCAATGCTTTCCAGCAAAAACGCATTGGCCTGCGCACCGCCGGTCAGTTTCAGGAAGGCGCCGACCGGCGTTTCCAGATCCGCGACGCGTTCGCGGAGCAGTATTTGCCCCCGCCCCGCTTCCAATGCAGCGCGAAACGCCGCGAAATCACCACCGCTCATCGGCCCGTCACCTGTTCCAGCAGCGTTGTATTGATCCGCACCTTGGCGCGGGCGCGCAAGGCCGCCTGGTATTGCTGATCCAGATCTTCCGATACCGCCTGTTCGATCTCAACCCGCACACGGCCCAAGCCCAATGGATCTGAGGAGGGCTCAATGCGTAGAATCTCGGCCACCGAAGCCACGGCGAAGCCGCCGCGAATTTCCACCATGGTGGCTTCCCCGCGCTTGGCTTCAAAAAGCGGCGGCAGGATTTCCGGCGGCAGCGGATTGCCCTGCACCGGATCACGCCCGAAGGGTGCCGTGCGGGTACTGGTCAGGCCCACTTCCCGCGCCGCTTCCGGCAGGCTTTTGCCCCCGCGCACGGCGGCCAAAAGCGCGGCGGCGCGTTCTTCGGTCCAGCGCCGACGCGCTTCACCCAATACGGCGCGGCGCAATTCCGGCTCCACCTCCGCATAGGGGCGCAATTCGGGCGGTGTCACGGCCGTGACATCAATCGCCACAAAAGCATCGCCAAATTCATTCAGGCGCGGCGCGGCACCCTGGCCTTGGGTGAAAATGGCGCGGAGCACCGCTTCTGTCTGTGCCGCCGGCACGGGCAGGCTTACTGGTTCATTGGCGGCGTTGCGACCGCTGGCATTGAGCGTAACGCTGGCCAATACCAAGCCAAAGCGCGGCGCGGCTTCGGCCAGGGTCATGCCGCCCGCCAGCGCATCTTCCACCTTATTGCCACGCTCATACGCAAGATCGAGTGCGCGGTCGCGCGCGATATCATGGCGCAGCGTATCACGCAGATCGGCCAGGCTGCGTGTCACGGCGGGTTCCACCGCTTCAACCCCAATCACATGCCACCCAAAGGGGCTTTGCACCGGATCCGTGACCGTGCCCGGGGCAGCGGCAAAAGCGGCATCCGCCAGTGCGGGGATCGGCAGGCTTGCCTTATCGCCCATGGGCAGGGCGGTGGCCTGCCCGCCCGCGGCCGTGGTGGCGGCTTCCACCATTTCCCATTCCGTGCCGGCCTGCCAAAGCTGCGCAATCTGGCGCGCCACGGCTTCATCACTCACGACAATCTGACGGATCTGGCGCTTTTCCGGCTGGTCATATTGGCCATGGCGGGCTTCGAAAGCCTGCTGGATGTCTTCGTCCGACACAGCGATTTCAGGGGCCAAGCTATCGGGCGAGAGAACCGCCAGGGTCACGCTACGGAATTCAGGTGTCGAAAAACGCAGCGGATTGTTTTCAAGATAGCGCCGCAATTGCGCTTCCGTCGGTGCTTCGGGTTCCGGCGCGGCTGAGGTCGGCAGCAGCACCATATCGGCCATGCGCCGTTCCGTGGTCCAGATCATCAAAGGCACCGTCAGGGTTTCCGGCGCCGCCGCGCCCGAGCGCACCGCGCCGATCATTTGCTGGCGCAGCACATCATTGCGGATCAGGGACAGGAATTGCTGTTCGGATAATTCATTGGCGCGCAATGCCTGGACCAGCATTTCACGTGAAAAGCGCCCATCGGCCCCGCGCAAACCGGGGATGGCGAACACCGTCTCCCGCACCACTTCCTCAGGCGCGGTGATGCCCATCTGGCGCGCTTCGGCGATCATGGCGCGCTCGGCAATCAGGCCTTCCAACGCGCCGGCGGCGACCGCCCGGCGGATATTCTCATTCGGTTCGAAGCGCGCGCCCAATTGGCGGGCGATTCGCGTCATTTCACGCCGCGCGGCGGCCTGGGCTTCATCGGCTTCGATGGCAAGCCCGCCCACCGTGGCAACCGCGGTATCGCGCCCGAAATTGCGCACGACATCGCCAATGCCCCAGACCGCGAAGGACAGGATCAGCAGAATGAAAAGTGCCTTGGCGACCCAGGTGGCAGCAAGGCGGCGCATGAAGGTAAGCATAAGGCAAGTGCTTACCGCCGCACGGGGCGACGCGAAAGGGCTGATGCTTGCCAAGCCCCAGGGTGGGGGCTAGCCAAACACCGAAACGTGACCTTTCCACCCCGAGGAGGACCCCCGCATGACCCCTGCTGTGCGCCCGCTCATCGCCGGCAATTGGAAAATGCATGGTCTGGCCGCGGATGGCCTGGCCTTGGCGCGCGCTGTGAGCGCCGGGGCCGCGGGACTGTCGGCGGAGCTGCTGATCTGCCCCCCGGCGACCCTTTTGGCGGCCTTGGCCGGGGCGGTTGCGGACAAGGTGGCGCTGGGCGGGCAGGATTGCCATGAAGCGGCCAAGGGCGCCCATACCGGCGATATCGCGGCCCCCATGCTGCGCGATGCCGGGGCGCGTTACGTCATTCTGGGCCATTCGGAACGCCGCGGCGCCTATCGGGAAACCAGCCCCATGGTGCGCGCCAAGGCCGAAGCCGCGCTGGCGGCCGGGCTGATCCCCATTATTTGCGTGGGCGAACCCGAGGATGACCGCATGCTGGGCCGGGCCGAGGAAGTGGTTGCCGCGCAATTGACCGAAAGCCTGCCGGCTGGGTTTGGCGCAGCGGGTGGCGTGGTGGCTTATGAGCCGGTTTGGGCCATCGGGTCCGGCCGCACGCCGACTGAGGCCGATATCGCCGCCATGCACGCCATGATGCGCGCCCATGTCACCCGGGCCTTCCCGGCCGAAGGGGCAAAGCTCCGGCTGCTTTATGGTGGTTCGGTCAAGCCGGGCAATGCAGCGGCCATCCTGGCCCTGCCCCATGTCGATGGCGCGCTGGTGGGCGGTGCCAGCCTGGTCGCTGAAGATTTCCTGGCGATTGCCCGCGCAGCCGGCTAACTCAGCCGCGCCGAGCCTTGCCGCCGCGCGGCACCGCGCCTAACTTCCGTGTTTCAAATTCCAGGAGGATGCCAGCATGTTCAAGGGTTCCATGGTTGCGCTGATCACGCCCATGCGCGCAGATGGGTCCGTGGACGAAAAAGCCTTTCAGGAATTGGTGCATTGGCAGATTGCCGAAGGCACGGAAGGGCTGATCCCCGTTGGCACCACTGGCGAAAGCCCCACGCTTTCGCATGAGGAACACAAGCGCGTCGTGGAAATGTGCGTGGAAGCCGCCGCCGGGCGCGTGCCCGTGATTGCGGGTACTGGCAGCAATAGCACATCAGAGGCGATTGATTTCACCCGCCACGCCAAGAAGGCCGGCGCCGATGGCTGCCTTGTTGTGACACCTTATTACAACAAGCCGACGCAAGAAGGCATGTATCTGCATTTCAAGGCGATTGCGGATGCCGTTGATCTGCCCATGGTGATCTACAACATCCCGCCGCGCAGCGTGATTGACATGAGCGTGGAGACCATGGCGCGGCTGGCCAAGCACCCGAATATCGTCGGCGTGAAGGATGCCACCGCAAATCTGGTGCGCCCGCTGCATACGCGCCGCGCCTGCGGGGAAGATTTCGCGCAGCTTTCCGGTGAGGATCACACCGCCGTATCCTTCCTGGCTGCGGGCGGGCATGGCTGCATCAGCGTGACCGCCAATGTCGCGCCGCGGCTTTGCGCCGAAATGCACAAGGCCTGGCGCATGGGCCGCGTGAATGAGGCGATTGAAATCCAGGACCGCCTGGTGCCGCTGCATGATGCTCTGTTCTCGGAAACCTCACCGGGCCCGGTGAAATATGCGGCGAGCCTGCTGGCCAAGAGCACGAGCCATTGCCGCCTGCCGCTGGCGCCTTGTGGTGAAGCCACACGCGCGCGGGTGCGCGATGCCATGGTTTCCGCCGGTCTTTTGAACTGAAAGGAAAAGCGCCCGCGCGGTGGGCGCGTAAACCATGGCTGAACCGCGCAAGAAGGGGATGATTTCCCACGGCATCGCCTCGCAGAATCGCAAGGCGCGCTTTGACTATAAGATCAATGACACCATCGAAGCCGGGCTTGCGCTGGTGGGGCCAGAGGTGAAGTCACTCCGCGCCGGGCGGGCCACGCTGACCGAGGCCTGGGCCGGCGAACGTGATGGGGAGATGTGGCTATTCAATGCCCATATCCCGGAATGGCAGGCAGGTTCCTTCATGGCGCGGTTTGAGCCTCGCCGGCCGCGCAAATTGCTATTGCACCGCAAGCAGGCGCGCGAATTGATCGGCGCCATCACGCGCGAAGGCGCGACCCTTGTGCCGCTGGATATTCATTTCAATGAACGCGGGCGAGCGAAAGTGTTGCTGGGCCTCGCGGAGGGCAAGAAGAAGCACGACAAGCGCGCCGCGATCGCGGCGCGGGATTGGCAGCGGGATAAGGCGAGGCTGATGCGGGAT
>JBDKIR010000401.1:0-5741 GCA_039797035.1 Pseudomonadota bacterium
GGCCAGGAAGCACCAGTGCGTCTGCCGGTGGATGCGAAATTCCCGGTGGAAGATTACGAACGCCTGCTGCAAGCCCATGAAGCCGGCGATCATGAAGCGGAAGCCCAGGCGCGCAAGGGGCTTGAGCTGCGCATTCGGGGCGAAGCGCAGAAAATCCGCGACAAATATATCCACCCGCCCGCAACCACGGAATTTGCCGTGATGTATTTGCCGACTGAAGGGCTTTATGCCGAAGTCGCGCGCATTCCCGGGCTGATTGATGATGTTGGTCGCAATGCGAGGGTTTTCATCGCAGGGCCTTCGTTGTTGCCCGCCATGCTGCGCACCATTCAGCTTGGCCATGTGACCTTGGCCCTTTCCAAGAATGCCGAAAGCGTGCGCGAATTGCTTTCTGCCACCAAGGCGGAAATGGCGAAGATGGATGGCGTTTTGGAAAAACTTGGCAAGCAGGTGAATACCGTTGGCAATTCGATTGGTGAGGCACGCACCCGCACCCGCAGCATTGCACGCAAGCTGAAAGGGGTGGAGGCAATGCCGGGCGATCAGGCGGCCAGCATCCTGGGCCTTGAAGGCGCCATCGCGGAAGAAGACGACCAAAGCCCATGACCGCGCTGCAAGCCCAATCCGGCTTTGGTCTTTTGGCGCTTTGTCTTCTCGCTTGGGCTTTGGGTGGGTTTCGCCGTGGTGTCAGCGGCCGTATTGTGGTTGTTGGTCTGGGGCTACAAATCCTGCTGGGCGCGGCGTTGTTGCATATCGCGCCGCTGCGCGCGGCATTTGCGTATTTGGGCGATGCGGTGAATGCGCTGGCGGTTGCAACCCAGGCCGGCACATCCTTGGTGTTTGGCTATTTGGGTGGCGGTGCCTTGCCCTTTCAGGAATTGCGCCCGGGCGCTTCCTTTATTCTGTTTTTCCAGGCGTTGCCCTTGGTCTTGGTGGTTGGGGCGCTTTCGGCGCTTTTCTATCATTGGGGCATCCTGCCTGCGATTGTGCGCGTCATGGCAGCCCTGCTGCGTCGGCTTTTCGGCATTGGTGGCGCGGCTGGTTTTGGCGTGGCGGTGAATATCTTTGTCGGCATGGTGGAAGCGCCACTCATGATCCGCGCCTGGCTTTCGCGCATGACGCGGGCTGAGCTTTTCGTGGTGATGACGGCAGGCCTTGCCACCATCAGCGGCAATACCTTGGTGGTCTATGCGCTGATGATCGCGCCCGTGGTACCGGATGCGGCGGGGCAGTTACTAACCGCGAGCCTGATTTCCGCGCCGGCTTCCATTCTGGCCGCATTGCTGATGCTGCCAGCGAATACCCAGGATGCTGCAGCGGATCACGACACTGGCGCGCCGCTCAAACTTTACGACAGCAGCATGGATGCGCTGGTGCGCGGCACGCAGGATGGGCTTTCGTTGCTGCTTGGTATCATGGCATCGCTGATTGTGTTCGTGGCCCTGGTGGCCTTGGTGAATATGGCGCTGGAACCCGTAACGGGCTTTACCCTGCAACGCCTGCTGGGCCTGCTGCTATGGCCGGTCGCTTGGGCCATGGGGGTGCCGGCAGCTGAAGCATCGGCGGTTGCTTCCTCACTCGGCGTCAAGATCGTGGTAAATGAATTCGTTTCCTATTTGGAAATGGCCCAATCAGGCGGTGCCGGGCTTTCGGAACGGTCCCGCCTGATCCTGACCTATGCGCTATGTGGTTTTACCAATTTCGGGTCGGTCGGCATCATGGTGGCGGGCATGACCGGCATGTGCCCGGAACGCCGCGCCGATATCCTGAAACTCGGTCTGCCATCACTGGTTTCGGCTTCCATCGCCTGCTGCATGACCGGTGCTGTGGTTGGGCTGCTGACGCCCTAAAATTAGCTTCTAGCCCTGCCGAGCATAACGCGGCAGGATATGGGAAAAAGGAGCCGCGCCATGTCCCATATCGTCCATCGCAACCTGTTGAAGGACCCACCCATTGCCGTTTCTGGCCAGGGGATTTGGCTGCGCGATTCCACCGGCCATGATGTGATTGATGGTTCGGGCGGCGCGGCGGTGGCCTGCCTGGGCCACGGCCACCCGCATGTGGTTTCCGCCATGAAGGCGCAGATTGATCGCCTGTGCTACGCGCATACGGCCCTGTTCAGCGCTGGCAGTGCCGAAAAACTGGCCGAAGTGCTGGTTGGCCATAAGCCAGGCGGGCTGAGCCATGCCTATTTTGTTTCCTCCGGCAGTGAGGGGATGGAAGCTGCCCTTAAAATCGCGCGGCAATATTTTCTGGAAGCGGGTGAGGCGCAGCGCACGCGCTTTATTGCGCGGCGGCAATCCTATCATGGCAATACGCTGGGTGCGCTGGCGGCCAGTGGCAATATCGCACGCCGCGCGCCTTATGCGCCGATCCTGTCTGAGGCGTTCAGCCATGTCTCGCCCTGCTATGCCTATCGCGATCGGCGCGATGATGAGAGCGATGCCGATTATGTCGCGCGCCTGGCGGCGGAGCTGGAAGCGGAATTCCAGCGCCTTGGCCCGCGCAATGTGATTGCGTTTTGTGCGGAAACCGTGGTGGGCGCCACACTTGGCTGCGCCACCGCGCTGCCGGGTTATTTCCAGGCCATGCGTGCGGTGTGTGATCGCCACGGCGCGCTGTTGATTCTGGATGAGGTGATGTCCGGCATGGGCCGCACTGGCACCTTGCACGCCTGGGAGCAGGAAGGTGTTTCGCCGGATATTCAGGTGATCGCGAAGGGTCTTGGTGGCGGCTATCAGCCGATTGGTGGCATTCTGGTGCATGGCCGCGTGGTTGAAACGCTCAAGCGCGGCACGGGCACCTTCAAGCATGGCCATACCTATCAGGCGCATCCCGTGGCCTGCGCTGCGGCACTTGCGGTGCAGGAAGTGATTGCGGAAGAAAATCTGCTCGCCAATGCGCGTACCATGGGGGCGCTATTGGAACGCGGTTTGATGGAGCGCCTGGGTAATCATCGCCATGTCGGCGATATTCGTGGGCGCGGATTATTTTGGGCCGTGGAATTCGTGCAGGACCGCGCCAGCAAAGCGGCTTTTGACCCGGCCCTGGCGGTCAATGACCGGATCAAGCAGGCCGCTTTTGCGCATGGCCTTGCCTGCTATCCCATGGGCGGCACCATTGATGGCAAGAACGGCGACCATGTGATTCTCTCCCCACCCTATATCGTGACGGCAAAGGATGTGGAGATGATCGTGGATCGCTTCGGCGCCGCCGTGGATGCGGTATTCGCCGATTTGCCTATTCGGGGGTGAAACCCGCAAAGGCGGATTGCGTGCATCATTGCCTCTACTGGGCGTGATGCGCCTCTGCCCACTGGCGGAAGTGGGCCATGGCGCGGCTTTCCGTGCAAGTTTTTTCAGCTACGCGGCAAGGTTTGTAACCGGGCATCCGTCACCTGGATTATACCGGCAAGACGCAAGGCGGCACCATGAATGAGCCGGGCTGCCTGCCAACGCCGCGCCTCGGCAGCGCCGGCTGCAAGCGCTGTGTTGATCTCTGCCATGCTCAAGGTGCCGACCTGCGTTGTCACCAATCTCTCCCCCAGATCGCTATCGGGATCCAGGCTGGTGGCAGCAGCGCGTTGAATGGCGGGGCTTTGGATATCAACCGCATTGGCAATCACGGTGGCGGCGGCATCCGCCACAGCAGCGCTATCGGCCAGGGTGGTGACGGCATCCGCGATGCCGAGAGAGAAAGACCTGCCATGGCGGCCTGATGTCGCGATGCCGCCAATGCCATCTTCGGCGCGCAGACAAAGCGCCCCGTCAAATATGCCGCCCTTTTCGGGCTGTGCCGCAAGGCCAATGCGCAGCTCCTCTGCCCCGGTTACGAAAACCGCGATATCGCCACCATTATTCACGAAGGCGCGGGCTAGGCCCGGGGCGGCCTTGCGCATGACGGCAAGTAATTCATCGGCGACAGCACCTGCCACCGCTGCCATGGCCGTGATGAAAATACCCTGCCGTGCAAAAGGCAAACAGGCCGCATGCATACGGCGCGCGACCAAGCCTTTTGGCATAAGGTCCGGGCAGATGGCTTGGCGCAGCAGTGGCAGTTCCGTGATCAATTCCGGCAGAATTTCAGGAAAGCGACGCATCGCTGCCGCTTCCGCTGCGGCAATCGCCGGCCTATCGCCCCAACAGCGCAGCACAATATCAATGGGCCCATGATGCAAATGCAGCCTGTCATCGCTCAGGCGCTGCATGGCCGGGCCTGCTGTCATGCTTTGTTGAAAGGCCAAGGATTATCGGGATGCCAGTGTTCCACGCGCAGTGTTTCTGCCAGGCTTTGGATCAATGCTTCCGCCGGTACGATATCCTGCATATGCCCGCCCAGTTTTTCATAGACATGGCGCGGCAGCGTGAATTCAATGGGGGCCACCAGTGCGGGTGTTGGCACATAACCAAAGGCATTGCGCGGTATGCGCAGCACATCGGCCATGATGGTAATGCCGCCACCCGGCCAGAGATAAACCGGCGCACCCCCCATGGTGACCCGCGTTTCCCCGGCTGCCACGCTCCGCGTCAGCAGGACAGGGTTTTCGGTGACACCGGCGCGGAGCGAACCACCGGCACCTGCCATGAATAGCACGGTGCAAAGCGAGGCTTCGCAATTCTCACCAATGCGGTCCACCACCAGGCGCACTGCGGCGGGCATCTCGGCCTCTACCGGGCGCAAGGCCTCATCCAAGACACACCACAGCGCATCTTCGCCGGTGGTGGAGGTCAGCAGCAGGCGCAAGCCGGGCCAGGCAATGGCGGGATCGATTTTTTCAATGATGGAGAGCGGATCACGAATATCAGTGCCGCCCCAGCCAAGCCCTGGTTGCGCCACCTGGAAATAGCGGCCGGGCGTGGAACGGCGCCCGCGAATGCGAATGCCGCTGGGCCGCATGCCAAGCACCTTGCCCGCCTGATGTTCGGACAAGACGCCGGTGATGTGGTCATCCACCACAATCACCTCATCCGCTTCACCGAACCATTGCTGTGCAAAAATACCGATGGTGGCGCTGCCACAGCCCACCCGCATGCGCCGTTCCGCAACGCCATCCACCAAGGGGGCTTGGCCGGCCTGAACACGCAGCGCATGGCCACCATCAATCGTCATATCCACCGCTTCACCGGCGCATAGCGCCAGCAATGCTTCGCAGGTGACCGTGCCTTCCTTTTTGCTGCCGCCGGTCAAATGGCGCACGCCACCAAGTGACAGCATCTGGCTGCCATATTCCGCCGTGGTGACATGGCCAATCTGCTCACCCTTCACCCGCACGGCCGCCGTTTCCGGGCCCAGATGCCGATCGGTATCGATCTTCACCTTGACACCGCAATAGCTGAACATGGCTTCGGTAACGACCGTGACGGTATCCACCCCATCATGCTGCGCGCCGACGATGAAAGGTGCTGGCTTGTAATCCGGATAGGTTGTGCCGGAACCAATGCCGGTCACGAAACTCCGTGCTGGATCAAGCCATTTGCCATCCCATTCTGCCTGACCAAAGGGTACTAGCGCATCGCCGTTTTCAATATGGCGTGTCAGTACCAAGGCAGGATCGGTGCGGATCAATTGCCCATTTTGGTTGGCGTAACGTGCGCAGGCACCGCTGCGCCCAGGGCGGATACGGCACAGTACCGGGCAGGCATCGCAGCGAATAATCCCTTCATCGCCTTCCGCCTGACCATATTTTTCGGAACGCGCCGCGATACTCAGGCGATCATTGCTCATTGATCCTGCTCCTGCAG
>JBDKIR010000402.1:0-3266 GCA_039797035.1 Pseudomonadota bacterium
CCGCCAATCAGGGTGTCATCGCCATCATCGCCCCAAAGCGCATCATTGCCGCCTTGGCCATTCAAGTCATCATTGCCGGCAGCGCCATGAATCGTATCAGCCCAGGCATCACTGCTGATGATCCGGTCAGCCGTCTGCCCGCCCCATAACGGCATGCCTTCGATTTGGCCGGAAACCAGCCCGGCGCCACTCCAACTCACTTGGTGATAGCCATTATCGGCACTGTCGCGCAGCACCAGGTAATGATAGGTGCCATCACTGGCGCGCGCCGGTTCCAGAATGAAATCCGCACTCAAATGGCGGATTTCCTTTGTCCAGCCCTCCGGCAAAATAGCCCGGTCAAAGGCCGCCCGAACTTCCTCGGCCGACGCGAAGGAAGATGCATGCATGATATATTCATTACCCCAGGCATCCGTGATGAAATACCGATCGAGCACTGCGCCTGTTGTCGCGTCCTCGGCGTAGAATTTCATCGATTGGCCTTTGAAATTCGCGGTCACTTTCACCACGCCTTCCGGGGGCGTCAGCACCCAATTACCGGCCGCATAGGTATTGGTGATGGGCGGTCTTGAACCGGCATAATCGGCGACCGAAAAAGGCCACATGGCATTCTGCGCCGAAGACATTGCCCCCCAGGTATAGCCATCCGATGTCGTGATGTAACTCGTCACACCATCAGGCTGCCCGGGCGAGGCAAGGAAAAGAGATTCATTGAACTGAAGATTGCGGGTGGAATTCTTGATATAGGGTGAGGGCGGTTGATAGGGCGCGGTATCGGCATCGCCAAACCAGACATCTTCCGGCACCGGATTATCGCCTGAGCTTTTATAGGTCGGCACAGGCAGATAAGGGTCCGTATAGACCGTTGCGCCATCAATGATTTCAAAAGCTTCGGAAAGTGGGGTCCAGTCAGCCATTTTGCACTCCGTCAGTGGGAATTTTTCCCAGGTACTGATAACACGTTGACATTCAGGTGCGGCCTGGGGCCGTTGCTCTCAGGATGTCACCTCCGCCACTTGGCGCGGTCGCCAAATGGCGTCATGCGTAACACGGGCGATGGGCCGAGATGCATTGGCCAGCACCAGGGCATCCAGCGTCACAATCCTATGCCCCTTGCGGTCGATATTGGCGGTAATGCGCGCCCGCGCGGTCAGCGCTTCTCCTTCATGCGCAAGCCCCATGAAGCGCACATCACTGCCCACATGTATCCAGGGACCAAGCACCACATTCTGCGTCAGCAACCAATTGCACATGCGCAGCACCAATCCGGGGTGGGCAATGCGTTCGGCCGCGTAGAGCGGATCTGTCTCTCGTACATCGCGCAGGTAATCCGCCATCACGGTGGCGCTTAACTCGAGGTTTCGGGTACCAAGCCAAAGCCCGGGCGCAAGCGTCTCATCGCTGGCTTTCGGTCGCTCGGCCGGGGGCGTTATTGCGGGCCAATCGCTCAACTCAATCGCGGTTGGCGGGGATTGCGGCATGCTCGCATGGCCATGCGCGCACTCTACCGCCTCACTGGTTACGGCCAGGCGCAGGCCATGCTCATCCGGTGTCGCGCTGACGTTGGCGATGCGCCCGTCATAGACCGGCTTTTGGAAAGCGCAGCGGAGGCTCCCTGCGGAAAGAAAGGCCTTGCCCCAAGTGGCGACAGCCGGGTGGCAGCAATAAGCGAAAACCTCCACTCCTGGCACCAACCCACCGCTGAAGCCGAAGCGTTGCGCCGTGGCGTCATCATGAATGCGGTTTTCCGAAGCGTGAGAAAGATTATAGGCCGCGACCTGATACATCATGCTGATAGCGCCTTTGCGAAGGGATCGGCCTTAGGCTGGCACGAAGGCACCGCATCGAAAAGCGCGTTTTGATGCCCCCTTAGGCATTCCACCCGCGCGCTGCCTGTTCTAGCCTTCTTCAAAACCGCCAGCGGAGACCGAACCATGTCCAGCATCGCCCCTTCCGCCGAAGAACAGGAATTGCTCGCCTTGGCGAAGCGCGTATTGCCGGGGGGCAGCTTTGGCAATTTCCCGGCCGAGATCATTCTGCGCGAAGGCCTTGGCGCGCATGTCTGGGATATTTCCGGTCGCGAATATATTGATTACCTGCTGGGCAGCGGCCCGATGTATATCGGCCACAACCACCCCAAGGTGATGGAAGCGGTGCTGGCGCAGGTGCCGAAAGGGACCACCTTCTTCGCCAATAATGAACACGGCATTCGCCTGGCCGCAGCCATTGTGGATGCCATGCCCTGTGTGGATCAGGTGCGCTTCGTCTCCTCCGGCTCTGAGGCTGATCTTTACGCCATGCGCCTCGCGCGCGCCTTTCGCCAGCGGCCGAAGATCGTGAAATTCGAAGGCGGTTATCATGGCATGAGCGATTGGGGGCTGATGAGCCTTGCCCCCAAGAAGCTCGCGAATTTCCCTGAAGCCGTGCCCGATACGCCCGGCATTCCCGAAAGCGTGCGCGGTGAAGTGCTGGTGGCCCCCTTCAATGATACGGAAGCGGCCGTGCGGCTGATTGAAGCGCGGCATGATGAGATTGGCGGTGTTATCCTGGAACCCTTCCAGCGGCTGATCCCGCCCAAGCCGGGCTTCCTGCAAGCCATCCGTGAAGTCACCGCCCGGCTTGGCATTCCGCTGATTTTTGATGAGGTCGTAACCGGCTTCCGCTTCGCCTATGGCGGCGCGCAGGAATATTATGGCGTGACACCTGATATCTGCACCATGGGCAAGATCATCGGCGGTGGCTTTCCGCTGGCTGCGTTGGGTGGGCGCGCCGATATCATGGCGCAGTTTGACCGTGCCGCTGTGGGTGATGATCGCTTCCTGACGCAGATCGGCACGCTTTCGGGCAATCCCGTGGCGTCGGCGGCGGGGTTGGCCACCATGGCGGTGCTGCGCGAACCGGGCGCTTATGAACGCATTTTCGCCACCGGTCGCAGCCTGATGGCAGGTTTGACCAGCCTGATCGCCGAAGCCGGCATCCCTGCCCAGGTAGTGGGCGAACCGCCCTTGTTCGATGTTGTCTATGCAGCCGGCGATATCCGCGATTACCGCAGCGTGATCCGCCAGGATGGCGCGATGCAGAAGCATGTGAATGCTGTCTTCCGCGCCAAGGGCATTCTGAAAGGGGAGAGCAAATTTTATATCTCGCTGGCCCATGATGCGGCTGATATCGAAAAGACGCTTGATGCTTTTCGTTCGGCATTGAAATCCCTGCCAGTGAAGGCGGCCTAAGGCACGCCGCAAAGGGTAGGAAAGGTTAATTAAGCA
>JBDKIR010000403.1:0-4865 GCA_039797035.1 Pseudomonadota bacterium
TAGCCGCCAGCCCGAAAAGCCTAGCGGCGCAGACCCAGGCGACCGATCAGCGTTTCATACCGCTTCTGGTCCTTCTTCTTCAGGTAATCCAGCAGGCCACGACGCTGGCCGACCAGCACGAGCAAGCCGCGCCGGGAATGGAAATCCTTCGCGTGGGTCTTCAGATGCTCGGTCAGGTTGGAAATGCGCTCAGACAGAAGTGCCACCTGCACTTCCGGGCTGCCGGTATCGCCCGGCTTGGTCGCGTATTCGGAAATCAGCGTCGTGCGACGCTCTGCGGTGATCGACATCGGATTTCTCCTATCGTGCGGGGCAAACCCCGATCTGGTTCAAGAACCGCCCTGACCCAACCAACGCTCTGGCTTCAGCAAGCCTTCTTCCAAGCGGGCAAGACCCATCAGGCGCCCCCCCACCATCGCCCTGGCCAAGCCCCCATCGGGATTGGCCTCACGCGGTACGCGGCCCATGAATTCAACCAGCGGAATATGCTGACCAAATGAGAGCCGCGCGGCTTCCGCTTCGGTGAGGGCCAGCGCCGGGATGTCGGCCAGCGCGGTCGTCACCGGCAGCAGAAGCGCCGGGGAAGGGGGCGGCGTATCGCCGGAAACGGCGATCTTGTCCAGGGCCACGGCGTCCTTTTCATGAAAAGGCCCAACCCGCATGCGCCTGAGCGCCACAATATGGCCCACCGAACCACAGGCCCGCGCGATATCACGCGCCAGGCTGCGCATATAAACGCCCTTGCCGGATTCAACGAAAAACACCGCCGTATCGGCATCCGGCCGCTCGATCAGTTCAAACCGATCCACCCGCGCTGGGCGCGGCGCCAATTCCGGAATTTCGCCGGCGCGCGCCAGATCATAGGCACGTTCGCCCGCGACCTTGATGGCCGAGAAGATGGGCGGCACCTGCATGATATCGCCGGTGAATTGCGGCAGGGCGGCGAGAATGGTCGCGTCATCCGGCCGCACATCGGATGTGGCAATCACCTTGCCATCGGCATCATCGGAATCCCGCGCTTCGCCGAATTTAAGCGTGAAGCGATAGGTCTTGGTGCCATCCATCACATAGGGCACGGTTTTCGTCGCCGCACCAAAGGCAATCGGCAGCACGCCGGTCGCCAGCGGATCAAGCGTGCCACCATGGCCGCATTTCTGCGCATTGAAGCCGCGCTTGCAGAGTGTGACGACATCGGTCGAACCGACACCGGTGGGCTTGTCGATGATCAGCCAACCATCGAGTGCCATGCCCTTGGGCTTTTTATGTGGGCGATGCTTGCCGCGTGGCGGGCCGGGGCGCCTTTCGCGAATTTCGCTCATGGCTTGTCGTCCCCCTCGGGCTTCGCCTGTTCGGGCTTTGCCAGCAAATCGCGCTGCACTTCGGGCCGGCGCATCACTTCATCTATGTGCATCGCGTAATCCAAGGCGGTATCGGGCTGGAAATGCAGATCGGGCGCGAATTTCAGCCGCACGCTATGGGAAACTTCCCGCCGCAGAAAGGAACTCACGCGCTTGAGGCCCGCCAGTTCTTCCTTGGTGATTTCCCGCCCAAGGGCCGCAACGAAAGCAGTCATGTGCTTCAAATCGGGGGAGGCGCGCACTTCCGTGACCGTCACATGCAGGCCCTGCAAGGCAGGGTCGCGGAATTCTTCACGTGCGAAAACGGCGGAAAGTGCATGGCGCACTTCTTCCGCCACGCGCAATTGCCGCTGGGAAGGGCCTTCCGCCCGGCCGTGATGCTGGTGCTTGCTCATGAATGATTCCCTGCCTGGGCTTCACAGCCCAGGCTTGCCAGAAAGGCCGGACGGCTTCGGGCCTGATCAGCCCGCTACCGTCTCCGTCTCATAGCATTCGATCTGATCGCCAACGCGGATGTCATCGTAATTGGCGAAGGACATGCCGCATTCCAGGCCATTGCCCACTTCACGGACATCATCCTTGAAGCGGCGCAGCGTGGACAATTCGCCCTGATGGATCACGACACCATCGCGGAGCAGACGCACCCCGGCGCCGCGCTTCACCTGGCCTTCGGTCACGCGGCAGCCGGCCACCTTGCCGATGCGCTTGACTTCGAAGACCTGCAGGATCTGCGCATAGCCCAGGAATTTTTCGCGCTGCACGGGGGCGAGCTTGCCCTTGACCAGCTTTTCAATGTCGTCCGCGACTTCATAGATGATCGAGTAGTAGCGGATTTCGACCCCTTCGCGCTGCGCCAGATCCCGCGCTTGCGAGGTGGCGCGCACATTGAAGGCGACAATCACCGCATCCGATGCCTTGGCAAGCTGGATATCGGATTCAGTGATCTGACCAACGGCGCTATGCAGCACGCGCACGCGCACTTCTTCATTGCCAAGCTTGCCGAGCGTGACGCCAATGGCTTCAGAGCTACCCTGCACATCGGCCTTGACGACAACAGCGACTTCCTTCTGCTCACCCGCCTGGATGCGGGCCAGCATATCGGTCAGGCTGCCGCGGCCGGGGCCGGAAGTGGCTGTGGCCTTTTCGCGCAGCTTGCGCTGACGGAATTCGGAAATTTCCCGCGCACGGGCTTCATTTTCCACGGCGATGAAATTCTCGCCCGCCGTCGGCACACCCGAGAGGCCGAGGATTTCCACCGGCAGCGATGGGCCGGCATCCTTCAATTGGCGGCCCTTATCGTCCAGCATCGCGCGCACGCGGCCCCATTCGGCGCCGGCCACCACGATATCACCCTGCTTCAGCGTACCCTTTTGCACCAGCACGGTCGCCACCGGGCCACGCCCGCGGTCGAGCTTGCTTTCAATCACGGTGCCTTCCGCCGCGCGGTCCGGATTGGCGCGCAGGTCAAGGATTTCCGCTTGCAGTGAAATCGCTTCCAGCAACTTGTCCAGATTGATCTTCTGGGTTGCCGAGACTTCGATTTCCTGGGTTTCACCACCCAGGCTTTCCACCACGATTTCGTGCTGCAGCAATTCCTGCTTCACGCGTTCGGGCTTCACGCCGGGCTTGTCGATCTTATTGACCGCGACAATCAGCGGCACATTGGCTGCCTTGGCGTGGCGAATGGCTTCCACGGTTTGCGGCATAACGCCGTCATCGGCCGCCACCACCAGCACCACCATATCGGTCACCGAAGCACCACGCGCGCGCATGGCGGTGAAGGCTTCATGGCCTGGTGTGTCGATGAAGGTCACGCGGTCACCGGCCGGGACCGTGATCTGATAGGCGCCGATATGCTGCGTAATGCCGCCCGCTTCATGCGCCACGACATCGGTCTTGCGGAGCGCATCCAACAGGCTGGTTTTGCCGTGATCGACATGGCCCATGATGGTGACCACGGGCGGACGCGGCAGAAGCTGCGTATCGGTATCTTCCGCTCCTTCCAGGCCCATTTCGACATCGGATTCACTCACGCGCTTCACGCGATGGCCGAATTCCTGCACCACCAATTCGGCGGTATCGGCATCGATGCTTTGCGTCAGCGTCGCCATCACGCCCATGCGGAACAGGGTTTTCACCACTTCCCCGCCGCGCGCGGCCATACGATTGGCCAATTCCTGCACGGTGATGCTTTCCGGCACCACCACATCGCGCACCACGCGTTCCGTGCCGGAACGGAGCCGCGCCAATTCCTGCTGACGGCGTTCGCGTTCACGCGCCCGGCGGACCGAGGCGATGGACCGCGTGCGTTCATCTTCACCTTCAATCGCAGCGGCAACGTCAATGCGGCCTTCGCGGCGCCGATCATTGGTGGGGGCCGCCTTCTTGACCGGCACCGGCGCCAGGCGCTTGCCCGGACCAGCGGGTGCGCCGGGGCGGCGCACGACATTGCGGCGCGGGCCGTCTTCCTCATCGTCTGAGGGCGCGCGCGCCTTCAGGGTCAGTTTCGCGGCAGGCGTTTCGGTGGTTGGTTTGCGGGCGCCCGGGGCGGCGGGTGCCGCGCGTTGGCCCGCCGGAGCGGCCGGGGCTGCGCTTCTTGCAGGCGTTGCGGCGACCGGCGGCGGCGGATTACGCGCCGCTTCTTCAGCTGCGCGCGCTTCTTCTTCGGCACGACGCGCCGCTTCTTCCTTCGCGCGTGCTTCTTCTTCGGCGCGGCGGGCGGCTTCTTCCGCCGCTGAACGCACCATCAGCGCTTGACGTTCGCGTTCCTCACGCTGGCGCTGCGCCTCATTGCGGCGGTTTTCTTCCAGCACGCGCTGACGCATGGCGAGTTCCGCCTGGGTCAGCGGCCGCCCACCACTTGCCGGGCGCCCCTGGCCGGCTGATGGCCGAGAGGGTTGGCCGGCCGGCACGCGCCCGGATGGCGCAGCGGACGGCGTGGCGCGTGCGGCGGGTGCCTGTGGGGCAGGCGCGGCAACGGGCTTGGGGGCAGCGGGTGCTGGTGCTGGTGCCGCCGCAGCTGCGGGCGGCGCTGGGGGCGCCACCACGGCAGGCGCTGGCGTCGGCGCTGCGGCGACTGGCGCCGCGGCCGGTGCCTCAGCGGCTACGGGTGCTGGCGCAGCGGGTGCCGCCGCCACCGGCGCACTGGGCGCTTCGGGTGGGCTGGCTGGCGCTGGCGCTTCGGCAGCCGCAGCCGGGCTTGGCGCCGGTGTGGGCGCAGGCGCTGGTGCTGGTGCCTCGGGTTTGGGGGCGGTGACGCTCGGTGTGGCGGCACTGGGCGCCGCGGCGCTGGGCGCCCGTGCCGTTGGTGCTGCGGCCGGTGCGGCAGCTGGCGCCGCGGCAGGCGCCGCCGCGCGCGCTGTCGGTGCGGCGGGGCCGCTCGCCGTAGCGCGCGCCAGGGGCGCACCGATGGTCGGGCGTGCCGGTGCGGTCACGCGCTTCTTCACCACCTCGACCTGTACGGTCTTGGATCGGCCATGGCTAAAGGATTGGCGGACGCTACCCGCA
>JBDKIR010000404.1:0-4892 GCA_039797035.1 Pseudomonadota bacterium
CGGCTGGATTGCGCGTGAAGCGGTGGTGCGTGATGTGCAGGAAGCCGAAGCCCGCATTGCGCCGATGATGACCCGCCTGCGTGCTGCCACACCGCAGCAGATTGTCGCTGATCCGGAAATGCGTGCCTTCGCCATGGCAGGTGGCCGTGGTGCCTTCGCCAATAATTGCGCGGGCTGCCATGGTGCGGGCGGGCAGGGGGCCACTGGCGGCTTTCCTTCCTTGGCCGATGATGAATGGATCTGGGGCGGTAGCCTTGCGGCGATTCAGCAGACGATCACGCATGGTATTCGCGCCAATGAAAGTGACGACCAGCGCCAAAGCCAGATGCCGCGCTTCCTGGCGGATGGTGTGCTGACGCGCCCACAAGTGAGTGATGTGGCGGAGTATGTGCTGTCGCTCAGCAACCGTGCCACCGATCCGGCCGCTGCCGGGCGTGGTGCGACGCTTTACGCGGAAAATTGCGTGGCCTGCCATGGTGAAAAGGGCGAAGGCAATCGTGAAGTTGGTGCGCCGCGACTTTCGGATCAGGTCTGGCTTTATGGCGGTGAAAAGGCCGCCATCGTGCAGAGCATTTCCTATGCACGTGCTGGCGTGATGCCAAGCTGGGGCAAGCGGCTGGATCCTGCCATCATCAATATGCTCACGGTCTATGTGCATAGTCTTGGTGGCGGCGAATAGGGAAAACGCGGTCAAAGCCGATGGGCGAGATCAAAAACTCTACGAAGCTGAAGCCTGAGGACGTGGTGGCGCAAGCCGCCTCCACGTCGCTCTATGCTGATCGTCAGCGTGTTTATCCCAAGGCTGTCTTTGGCAAGATCCGCAGCGTGAAATGGGCGGTGCTGATCCTTTGCCTCGCGCTATATTACTTCGTGCCATGGCTGCGCTGGGATCGTGGCCCGGGCATGCCGGACCAGGCCGTGCTGGTGGATATGACCAATGCGCGGCTGTTTTTCTTCTGGATCGAAATCTGGCCGCAGGAAATCTACTTCCTGACTGGCGCGCTGATCCTTGGCGCCTTTGCGCTGTTTGCGGTTTCTTCGCTATTCGGGCGCCTCTGGTGCGGGTTTACCTGCCCGCAAACGGTCTGGACCGATCTTTTCATGTTTGTCGAGCGTTGGATCGAAGGTGATCGCAATGCGCGCATGAAGCTGGATGCCGGGCCGCGCAATGGTGCCTATTGGGCGCGCAAGATTGCCAAGCATAGTGCCTGGCTATTGATCGCGTCTGCCACGGGTGGCGCCTGGATCATGTATTTCAATGATGCGCCAACCATCACGCGGCAATTCTTCATGGGTGATGCCGGCGTCACGGTCTATTTCTTCTTCGCGCTTTTCGCCGGCTTTACCTATCTGCTGGCCGGTTGGGCGCGCGAACAGGTCTGCACCTATATGTGCCCCTGGCCGCGCTTTCAGGCTGCGATGCTGGATGAAAACTCACTGGTGGTCACCTATCGCGATTGGCGCGGCGAGCCCCGTGGCAAGGCCAAGGCGGAAGGCGTTGGCGATTGCGTGGATTGCGCGGCCTGTGTGCATGTCTGCCCGACTGGCGTTGATATCCGTGATGGTCAGCAGTTGGAATGCATCGGCTGTGGGCTTTGTATCGACGCCTGTGATTCCGTCATGGGCAAACTGAACCGGCCCAAGGGGCTGATAGCCTTTGAAACCCTGAACAATCTTGCCGCCAGCGCCGCTGCCACTGCCGCGCTACCGCCGGGGCCAGGGCGTCAGCAGGCCGGCATGGCCGCACGCCACGTGCCGCGTTTCATCCGCCCGCGCACCATCCTTTACGGCGCGGCACTTTCCGTCGTGGCGTTTGTGATGCTGGGCGCCTTCCTGCTGCGGTCCACGCTGGATGTCACGGTGCTGCGCGATCGCGCGCCCTTATTCGTGCGCCTGGCGGATGGTGGCATTCGTAATGCCTATACCATCAAGATCGTGAACAAGACGCGTGATGAAGCGCCGCTGACCCTGACGCTGGAAGCGCCTGCCGGGTTGCGTCTTGCGGCGCAGGATGTGGAAGCGGCCGCTGAAGGCCGCTATCCGCTGGCCCGCCGCGCCGATGGCATTACGCAATATCGCGTTTTTGTCGCGGCACCTTCTGGCACAAGGCTGCAGGAATCAACGCCGATCACCTTCCGCCTGCTGGATGCTGCGGGGCGGGTAGCTACCAGCCAAGGCAGTGTTTTTCTGGGACCAAAGCCATGAGCATGACCCTGCAACGTAATGTTGACCCAAGGCGCGGACGCTGGATCCCATGGGTATTCGTGGGTGGCATGGCGCTGGTGGTGGCGGTGAATGCGCTGATGGTGTGGTTCTCCCTTTCCACTTTCACCGGCGTGACGGTGCCGCGCGCTTATGAACGTGGCCGTGGCTATGATCAGGTATTGGCCGAAGCGGCGCGGCAGGATGCACTTGGCTGGCGTGGAGACATCACGCTGGAAGGCGGCATGCTGCGCCTTGTCATGCAGGATGGCGCAGGTCAGCCGCTGCATGGCCGGGTGGAAGGGGTCATGCTCCGCCCGCTGGAAGGGCAGCAAGTTCCGCTTGGCTTCAATGCCACTGGCCATGGGCGCTTTGCCGCAAGGCTGGAAGCCTTGCGCGCTGGGCAATGGGAAGCGCGGCTTACTTTCCATGACCAAGCGGGCACGGCTTTTGATTTGCGCAAGCGCTTCATCCTGCCATGACCGATCTCTCACGCCCTTTCATTGCTGAAGCGCCGCAAAGCGCTGCCGCCTGCGCCCATTGCGGCGCGGCGCTGGCGCCTGGCCAGGGGCGCTTCTGCTGCACGGGGTGTGAGGCCGCGCACGGCCTGGTGCGCGGCCTTGGCTTGGATGCGTGTTATCGCCGGCGTGAGGCTGCCGATGGCGCCTTGCGTCCTGAAACTAACGCCCCGGCTTTTGATGCGCTGCCGCTGGTTCGAGAGGACGCGCAGGGTATCAAATCGCTTGATCTGATGATCGCGGGCCTGACTTGCGGTGCCTGTGTCTGGTTGGTGGAACAGGCGCTGGCGGCCGAAGCTGATGTGACCAAGGCGCGGGTTTCCTTCACCACGCGTCGGCTGGATTTGCGCTGGCGCGGTGCGGCGGCGCGCGGCAATGAATTGATTGCGCTGCTGTCGCGGCTTGGCTTTCGCGTTGCACCCTATACGCCCGCCTGTCTGCGCGCGACCGAGGATGCCGAAGGCCGCGCCCTGATCCGCGCCCTTGGGATTGCAGCCTTTGGCGCCATGAATGTCATGCTGGTGTCCATCGCCGTCTGGGTCGGTGAGGATATGGGCGCCCATACGCGCGAATTGATGCATTGGCTGGCGGCCCTGATCGGCCTGCCCACCGTGCTGGTGGCGGGCATGCCCTTCTACCGTTCCGCTGCTGCGGCTGTGCGTGCGGGCCGCGTGAATATGGATATGGCGGTTTCGCTTGGTGTGCTGGCAACCGCGGGCATGAGCCTGATCGAGACCTTCCGCAACGGCCCCTATACCTGGTTTGATGGCGCGACCGCTTTGCTCGCCCTTCTGCTCGCGGGCCGTGTTTTGGATCGCGCGGCGCGCAAAAAAGCGCGGCAGGCGGTGGCGGAAGTGCTGGCGCTGCAGGATGGCATGGTGGCGCTGCTGCTGGGCGATGGCACCACGCGCCTGGTGCCGGCGGCTTCGGTGGAAGCGGGGCAGGCGGTGCAGATCGCGGCCGGTGAGGCGCTGCGGCTGGATGGCCGGGCGCGTGTTGAAACCCTGTTGGATACGGCAGCAATCACCGGCGAAAGCCTGCCGCGCGGTTTTGCGGCCGGTGCCGCGTTGCCGGCGGGTGCTGTGAATATGGGCGCGCCCTTCATGCTGGAGGTCACCGCACCGGCGCGTGATGGCTCCCTCGCCGCCATGGCGCGGTTGTTGGAAGCGGCGGAACAAGCCAAGGGGCGCTTTGTGTCCATCGCGGATCGCGCGGCGCGGTTTTATGTACCCATCGCCCATGCCATTGCGGCGGCGACTTTCCTGTTGTGGTGGGTGGGTTTTGATGCGCTTTGGCAGGAAGCGCTGGTGAATGCGGTATGCGTGCTGCTGATCACCTGCCCCTGTGGCTTGGCGATTGCTGTGCCCGCCGTGCAGGTCGTGGCGAATGGCGCCTTATTCAAACGCGGCGTGCTGGTGGCTTCGGCCACTGCGCTGGAACGCTTGGCCGAGGCCGATTGCGCCGTGCTGGACAAGACCGGCACGCTGACCCAAGGCCGCCCGGTGCTGATCCCGGAAGGCCAGGATGCAGCGGTGTTGCGCGCGGCAGCGGGCATGGCGCGCGCATCGCGGCACCCCTTGGCCAAGGCGCTGGTGCGTGCCTGCCCGGAAGCGCCACTCATCCCCGGCACGCAGGAATTACCGGGGCAGGGGCTGCAAGCCGGTGCGGCACGTTTGGGCTCGCCCAGCTTTTGTGCTGTGGCGGGGCTCAGCGATGGTATGGTGCTGGTCTATCGCGCGGCGCTTGATACCGCGCCAGTGATTTTCCGCTTCGCTGATCGGCTGCGCGCCGATGCGCCGCAAGCAGTCGCTGATCTGAAGGCGCTTGGCCTGCCGGTCGAATTACTCTCCGGCGATGGTCCGGGTGCGGTGGCTTCTGCCGCCATGGCCGCCGGCATCGAGACCTGGCAGGCGGAGGCTGATCCGCGCGCCAAGGCAGCGCGCATCGAAAGCCTGAAGCTTGCCGGTCGTAAACCGCTGATGGTGGGCGATGGCATCAATGATGCCGCAGCCCTGGCCGCCGCGCATGTTGCGGCAAGCCCCGCCGGCGCCACAGACTTGGCGCAAACCAAAGCCGATATCGTGCTGCAACGCGAAGGCTTGGCCGTGCTGCCGGATGCCATTCGCCTCGCCCGGCGGGCGCAAATCCTGGCGCGGCAGAATATCGGCTTTT
>JBDKIR010000405.1:0-6322 GCA_039797035.1 Pseudomonadota bacterium
CCTTAGACGCGCAGCGCAGTGATCGGATGGTCGAGACCGCCGCGCGGTGATGATTGCGGCAAACACTGGCGCCCGGGCGCCTTCAATTTAGGGGTTTCTCATGGCGCGCTATCTGGTGACAGGTGGGGCTGGTTTTGTGGGCAGCCATGCGGTGCTGGCGCTGGTGGATCGGGGCGATGAGGTCATTGTCCTGGATGATCTGAGCCAGGGGCACCGCGCCGCACTTCCTGCAGGGGTCACGCTGGTGCAGGCGCCAATCGCTGATCAACAACAGCTTGCGACCATTTTCGCCACCTGGCGTTTTGATGCCGTGCTGCATTTTGCCGCGCTTTCCCTGGTGGGGGAAAGCATGAAGGCGCCGATGCATTACCTTGCGGAAAATCTCACCAATAGTGTCCGCTTGATCGAAGCGGCGGTGCAGGCAGGCTGTTTGCGCTTCGTCCTATCCTCCACCGCAGCCCTGTTCGGGAACCCTGAGCGTATTCCGATTGATGAGGATTGTCCGGTGGCGCCCGGCAACCCCTATGGCGAAAGCAAGCTTATGGTCGAAACGGCGCTTGGCTGGGCGGAGCGTATTCACGGCCTGCGCTACGCGGCGTTGCGCTATTTCAACGCGGCGGGCGCCGATCCCCTGGGAAGGGCCGGGGAGGATCACGCGCCGGAAACCCATCTGGTGCCGCTTGCCATTGATGCGGCCTTGGGCCGACGCCCGCCATTGACCGTGTTTGGCGATGATTACCCGACCCCCGATGGTACCTGCATTCGCGATTATGTGCATGTGACCGATCTGGCCGATGCCCATTTGCGCGTCTTGGATCGGCTGAATACCCATGGGTCCTGCCGCTATAATATCGGCAATGGCGAAGGCCATTCGGTGAAACAGGTGCTGGGCGCGATTGAACGCGTGAGCGGCCGCGCCGTACCCCATAGCATCGGCCCTCGTCGGCCGGGCGATCCTGCCGTGCTGGTCGCGGCGAGCCAAAGGCTGCGCCACGATACCGGCTGGGCGCCGCGTTTTGCCGATATTGATGATATCGTCCGCACCGCCTGGGCCTGGCGCGAAAAACATCCGCAGGGCTATGGGGACCGCGCATCGGCGCCCGGCGCCGATTGACGGAGGGCTGGTCGGCCCCCGGGAAAGCACGGGCATCCAGGGCCTATTGGGCTATGCCTGCGCGCGCCTCCGATGGGATGAAATTTCGGTAAATATTGTCATGGCTCAAGGCGCATGCCGCCTTGGGTTTTTGCGGGGTGCCGGGCGGGGCGGCACTTGCTCTCAGCCCCCCCTGGTGCGACAACGCCGCCATAAATCTTGCAATGTTCAACGTGGCCTTAACGGCCCTCGGAAGGTGCTAGCATGTCAGATCTTGAAATCGTCTGGACCAAAGTCGATGAAGCTCCGGCGCTCGCGACGTTTTCCCTGTTGCCGATCGTCGAGGCCTTTGTCGGCACGGCCGGCGTCAAGATGAAGCTGAAGGATATTTCGCTCACGGGCCGTATCCTGGCGAATTTCCCGGAAAACCTGACGCCTGAGCAGCGGGTGAATGATGAATTGGCGGAACTCGGCAAGCTCGCCCTCAGGCCCGATGCCAATATCATCAAGCTGCCGAATATCTCTGCCTCGGTCCCGCAGCTCAAGGCCGCGATCAAGGAATTGCAGGGCAAGGGCTATAAGGTGCCGGATTTCCCGGATAACCCGACCAATGATGCGGAAAAGGAAATCCGCGCCCGTTACGGCAAGGTGCTCGGCAGCGCGGTGAACCCGGTGCTGCGCGAAGGCAATTCAGACCGCCGCGCGGCCGGTGCCGTGAAGCAATATGCGCGCAACAATCCGCATAAGATGGGCGCCTGGTCGAAGGATTCCAAATCCCATGTCGCCTATATGCCGGGCGGGGATTTTTATGGCTCCGAAGTCGCCACCACCATGACAGCGCCGACCAATGCGCGCATTGAATTGGTGGCGAAGGATGGCAGCGTTACGGTGCTGAAAGCCAAGACGCCGTTGATCGCGGGCGAAATCATTGATGCATCCGTGATGAGCCGGAAGGCGCTGCGCGCTTTCCTCGCGGAACAGATTGACGCCGCCAAGCGCGACGGGGTGCTGTTTTCCGTGCACCTCAAGGCCACCATGATGAAGATCTCCGATCCCATCCTGTTCGGCCATGCGGTTTCGGTGTTTTTCGCGGATGTCTTCCAGAAGCATGGCGCGACGCTCTCGCGCCTTGGTGTCAACCCGAATAACGGCGTTGGCGACATGCTGGCCAAGATCGAAACCCTGCCGGAAGCCGAAAAGGCGCCGATCCTGGCCGATATTGACGCGACCTATAAGGCGCGCCCGGCGCTGGCGATGGTCAATTCCGATCGCGGAATCACCAATCTGCATGTCTCAAGCGACACGATCATTGACGCTTCCATGCCGGCCATGATCCGTGAATCGGGCAAGATGTGGGGCCCGGATGGCAAGCTGCATGACACCAAGGCGGTGATCCCGGATCGTTGCTATGCGCGTCTGTTCCAGACCGTGATTGAAGACTGCAAAGCCAATGGTGCCTTTGACCCGAAGACCATGGGCACTGTGCCCAATGTCGGGCTGATGGCGCAGCAGGCCGAAGAATATGGTTCCCACGACAAGACCTTCGAACTGGCGGCTGATGGCGAAGTGCGCGTGGTTGCCGAAGATGGCACGGTGCTGCTCTCCCGCCCGGTTGAGGCGGGCGACATCTTCCGCATGTGTCAGGTGAAGGACGCGCCCATTCAGGATTGGGTGAAGCTTGCCGTGCGCCGTGCGCGTCTGACCAATACGCCTGCGGTCTTCTGGCTGGATGCGAACCGCGCACATGATGCGCAACTCATCCTCAAGGTGCAGAAATACCTGAAGGACCACGATACTTCAGGGCTTGATATCCGCATCCTGGGTTCGGTTGAAGCGATGCAATTCTCGCTCGACCGTATCCGCAAGGGGCTCGATACCATCTCCGTCACGGGCAATGTGCTGCGCGATTACTTGACGGATCTTTTCCCTATCATGGAACTCGGCACCTCGGCCAAGATGCTTTCCATTGTGCCCTTGCTCAATGGTGGTGGCTTGTTTGAAACCGGCGCGGGTGGTTCGGCGCCGAAGCATGTCGAGCAATTCCAAGGTGAGGGCTATTTGCGCTGGGATTCGCTGGGTGAGTTCCTGGCCCTTGGCGCGTCGCTTGAGCATTTGGCGCAGACCACCAACAACGAAGACGTGAAGGTGCTGGCCGAGACGCTTGATGAAGCGAATGGCAAGATCCTGGAATATAACCGTTCCCCCGCGCGCAAGGTGGGCGAAATCGATAACCGCGGTTCGCATTTCTACCTGGCGCTTTATTGGGCGCAGGCGCTCGCGGCGCGTGACAATAGCTCTGGCCTCGCGGCGCGCTTCAAGCCGCTTGCGGATAAGCTCTCTGAGAATGAGAAGAAGATCTACGCGGAATTGATTGAGGCCCAGGGCAAGGCGCAGGATTTGGGTGGTTATTACCTGCCCGATAACGCCAAGACCTCCTCCGCCATGCGCCCGAGCAAGACCTTGAATGAGGCTTTGGCGGGCCTGAAGGGCTAAGACCCAACCCCTTCCAACAG
The DNA here is from genome assembly GCA_039797035.1 of Pseudomonadota bacterium. Lineage (GTDB taxonomy): Bacteria > Pseudomonadota > Alphaproteobacteria > Acetobacterales > Acetobacteraceae > Neoroseomonas. The sequence goes on from JBDKIR010000405.1 coordinate 3,607, forward strand.
AGGGCTATGGCGCGATCCGGGAAACCGGGTCGCGCCATTTTTTTATGGAGGTTTTGCACGCCCCGTGGCAGCTTTTGTCGGGGTTCGAAAAACGCCCAAGAAAATGATGCCATGAACGGCCAGCACGGGCCTGGCCGCCATGCCCTGGGAACGGAGGGATCGGCATGCCAGCTTTGTCGCGTCGGAAGGTGCTTGCCGCTGGGTTTTTGGCCCCCAGCATCCTGAAAGCACAGACGGCCTGGCCCAGCGCGCCCATCCGCTTCGTCATAGCCTTTCCGCCTGGCGGGCCAAGCGACATTCTGGGCCGCCTGGTGGCGCGCAAGATCGCGGAACAAAAAGGCTGGCAAATCGTGGTGGAAAACCGCGCCGGCGCTTCCGGGCTGATTGGCATGGGCGAAGTCGCCCGCGCGGCGCCCGATGGTTATACGGTGCTGATCAATGCCTCGGCCCATTCCATCCTGCCGACGACGCATAAGGACAAGGCGCCTTTCGATATTCCAAGCGCCTTCCTGCCCATCACCATGCTGGGGCGCACGCCGATGCTGGTGACCGCAACACCAAGCCTGCCCATCCGGACCATTGGCGAATTGCTGGCTTATGCCCGCGCCAATCCGGGCAAGCTGAATTACACGGCGGGGTCACCCGGCGGTGGGCCGCATTTGGGGGCGGAGTTGTTTCGGCTCACGACCGGGGTGGATATCCAATATATTCCCTATCGCGGTTCCGGCCCTGCCTTGCAGGATCTGGCGGCGGGCAATGTGCAGCTTGGATTTGATTCGCTCACCGCCTCAGCGGGGCTGGCACGATCAGGGCAGATCAGACCCATCGCCGTCACATCGCCCACGCGCAACCGCGCCTTTCCGGAGGTGCCGAGTGTCACTGAAACCGTGCCGGGATTTGAAGCGGATACCTGGGTCGCAGCCTTCCTGCCGGCCCGCACACCCGCTGCCCTTCAGGCGCAGCTCCATGAAGCGATAGCGGCCGCCATCGCAGCACCTGATCTCACGCAGCGTATCCTGGAATTGGGCACGGAACCCGGCGGGCAAAGCGCAGCCGCATTCGATACGGTATTGAAGCGAGAGATCGCGATGTGGGCCGATGTGGTGGCCAAGGCGGGGATCAGGGTTGAATAGGCCTATAGTTTCTTCCGCAACCAAACCCGCGCATGACCGGCCGGCATGCCTTCCAGCTTGCCGAATTCCACATAGCCATTGCGCTTCCAAAAGCCCGGCGCCTGGAAGCTGAAAGTATCCGTATAGGCATTGGTGCAGCCGCGTTCGCGCCCAATAGCCTCAGCGCGTTGGAGCAATTCTTCACCAATGCCCTGCCGGCGCATGCCGCGTTCCAGATAGAGCCAATCGATGAATAGCCAGCCCCAGAAGGTCAGGCCCAATAAGCCCCCCAGCGTCTTGCCATCAGCATCCTGCACCAGCAACGTCACCGGTTCCCGGTCATAAGGACCGCCGGTTTCCTGGTTGAAATTATGCAGGCCGCGCTGAATGGCCGCGACAGCTTCAAATTCGGGGGCGGCATCCTCCACAATCTGGATGCCGTCCTTCAGGGTGGTGCTCATGCGGCAATGCGTCCGATCAATGATATGGCGATGACGCCAAGGCCAAGAATAAGATTCATCACAATAAGCTTTCGTATCGATTCAACCGCCCGCGCCGCTGCTGGACGATTTTCCGCGGCCAAGGCCAAGCGCATGGCGCGCCACGGGCCAAAGAATACGCCCAAAAACACCAAACCCATAATCAGCCCGATCAGATGCATGGCGTGAAGGTTCCAGGCCGCAGTGCTGAAGCCGCCATGCCAGGTAAAAAACAACGCCCATCCCGACAGGATCACGATCGGCATGGCGTGCCAGATAATGAGGAAAAATCGCCGAAACACGGCGGCCATCAAGGCCAGCCGCTGTGGTGGTTCCAGTACCTCGTGCACGGCCGGGCGCAGGACCATGAGCGCAAAGGCCATGCCGCCCACCCAGATCACGGCGCCAAGCACATGCGCCATCAAGATCAAGCTTCCCATCACGCTCAGCCCTTTTTGTGCAAATGTTGCAGCGCTTCTGCCAAGGCGCGCGCTTCTGCTGCGGCGGGCCCGCGTGGGGCGGCTTCAACCACGCCAAGCCCGGACATGAAGGCCTGCGCATAGGCGGTGCGATTGCCCAAGACGGCATCCAGCACGGGCAGCTTGCGCTGGTGCAAGGCGGCCTCGATTTGCTCACGCAGACGGCCCGCGGCCGGTACACGGTTCAGCAGCAATTGAACCGGGCGCCTTTCCTGCTTTGCCAAATCCAACGTGGCATCCATGGACCAGAGATCGGCCGCCGAGGGTTGCAGCGGCACCAGCACCAGATCAGCACCGCGAATGGCGAGCCTGGCATCGGTATCATCATGGGGCGCGGTATCCATCAGGATGTAGTCCTGCTCCCGCCTCAGGCGTTCCAGGGTCGCGGGCAGGCGCCAGCCACTGGGTGCTTCAAAGTGCAAGGGCCGGGCCTTCTTGCTTTCGCCCCTTTGCTGATCCCAGCGCGCCAGGCTGCGCTGGGGGTCGATATCGAGCAAAGCCACACGCTTGCCGGCCTCTGCCAAGGCGGTGGCGAGGGTGGCTGAAACGGTCGATTTGCCCGCACCACCCTTACGCTGGGCGACAGCGATCACGAAGGCCATGCGCGACTCCATTAATTACTTACGTTTTATAGCAATATCCCCGG
>JBDKIR010000406.1:0-3961 GCA_039797035.1 Pseudomonadota bacterium
GATGATATCGGCCACGCTGCGATAGGGTCGATCCGCCGGCACGGCGAGTACATTCGGCACTTCACCCACCAGCGAAACCGGCGTGAGGTCCTTCAGCGGGTCAAAGGAAAGATTGCCGTAAAGTGTCGGGTTGATCGCGAGTGGCCCGATGGTGCCGAGCAGCAGCGTATAGCCATCCGGCGCGCTCCGCACCGTTGCTTCAGTGGCGATATTGCCACCGGCACCGGGGCGGTTTTCGATCACGACAGGCTGGCCGAGCAAGGCCTGCAAACGCGGCGCAATGGCGCGCGCGAAAACATCGGTGGAACCGCCCGCAGCAAAACCGACCAGCAGGCGGATCGGGCGAGAGGGGTATTCCTGTGCCAAGGCGGGCGTGGCCAAAGGCAGCAGCGCCAAACCGGCAAGCAATTCGCGTTTTTTCATCATGGTTCCGGCCTTCTTTATTTTGCTTAGTTGAGGCGGATGCTGATGCTCCGCCCATGGGCTTGCAGCCCTTCGGCTTCCGCCAAAGCCACTGCCGCCGGCCCGATTTCCCTGAGCGCCGCGCCATCGGCTTCGACCCAGCTTGTGCGCTTCAGGAAATCAAAACTGGATAGGCCGGAGGCGAAACGCGCTGTCCGCCCGGTTGGCAATACGTGATTTGGCCCGGCAATATAATCGCCCACCGCTTCCGGGCAGAAGCGGCCGAGAAATGCCGCGCCGGCATGGCGAATTTGGCTGAGCAAGCCCTTCGCGTCATCCACCATCAATTGCAGATGCTCCGGCGCCAGACGGTTGGTGAGGGCGGCGGCTTCCGCGAGATCACGCACCAGAATAATCGCGCCATGCCGCGCCCAGCTTTCGCCGGCAATCGCGGCACGCGGCAGAGTTTTCAGCGCGTGCTCCACTGCCTGCGCAACCGCTTCTGCCAGCGCCGCATCGGGCGTGATCAGGATGGATTGCGCGCTTTCATCATGTTCGGCCTGGGCCAGCAGATCCATCGCGACATGGGCGGGATCATTGGCGCCATCGGCAATGACCACCACCTCTGATGGCCCCGCGATGGAATCAATGCCAACCCGGCCAAAGACCTGGCGCTTGGCTTCCGCAACATAGGCATTGCCCGGCCCGACAATGCGGTCCACTGGCGCGATACTGCCCGTGCCCCAGGCCAATGCCGCCACGGCTTGCGCGCCACCGATGCGGTAAATCTCGGTCACACCTGCACGCTTGGCGGCGGCCAGCACCAGCGGATTGAGCGCGCCATCCGGCGTTGGCACCGCCATGGCGATGCGCGGCACGCCAGCCGCGCGCGCCGGCAGCGCATTCATGAGCACCGAGGATGGATAGGCCGCCTTGCCGCCCGGCACATAAATGCCAACCGCATCCACCGGCCCCCAGCGCAGCCCAAGCGTCAGCCCCGCCGCATCGCGCATCACCAGATCCTGCGGCAATTGCGCACGGTGGAAGGTTTCGATCCGCTCGGCTGCCAGATTAAGCGCGGTGCGGAGTTCCGGCGCGATGGTCGCATCCGCCGCGTCAATCTCGGCTTCTGTCACGCGCAGCGCCGCCGCATTGGCGGGCTCCCAGCGATCGAACCGCGCGGTGAACTCCACCAGCGCCGCATCGCCGCGCGCGCGGATATCGGCGATGATGCCGGCAACCACGCCATCGACCTTTTGCGTGGTTTCGCGTGCATCATCCAATAACGCGGTGAAGGCGGCCTCAAAGCCCGCTTCGCGCGTATCAAGGCGCTTCATGCGGTGGCTTCCAAGGCAGCGCGGAAGCGCGCGATCCAGGCACCGATGGCCTCTGGCCGCGTTTTCAACGCGGTGCGATTGACGATCAGCTTGGAAGTGACATGGGCGATCACTTCCCCTTCCTTGAGGCCATTGGCCTTCAGTGTGGAGCCGGTTTGCACCAAATCCACGATCAGGCGGGCAAGGCCCATGGAAGGCGCCAATTCCATCGCGCCATTCAAATGCACAATCTCTGCCTGCACGCCGCGGGCGGCGTAATGGCGCTGCGCAATATTCGGATATTTCGTCGCAACCGTCACGCGTGACCAGCGGCGCGGATCATCCGGGGCGGCATCAACCGGTTCAGCGATTGAAATGCGGCAGCGCCCAATGCCCAGATCAAGCGGCGCGTAGATTTCCGGATAATCGAATTCCATCAGCACATCGGCGCCGCAAACGCCAATCGCCGCTGCGCCATGCGCTACGAAGGTCGCGACATCAAAGGGACGCACTCGAATGACATCCACCGTCGGATCATTCGTCGGAAAACGCAGCCGACGGCTATCCTCATCCGCGTAATCCTTGGCCGGGATCAAGCCGGCGCGGGCCAGCACGGGATGCAGTTCTTTCAGGATGCGCCCTTTGGGCAGGGCAATCACCAGCGGCGCTTCGGCTTCAGCCGGCGCGCCATTCAGCGCATTGGGGATCGGGATATCCATGACAATCAGCCCGCCAGTCTTTCAATATCGGCGCCAACCGCCGCGAGTTTCGCTTCGACGCGTTCATAACCGCGATCCAGATGATAGACGCGGTTCACAATCGTCTCGCCCTCTGCCGCCAGCCCGGCGAGAATAAGTGAGACTGAGGCACGCAAATCAGTCGCCATCACGGGCGCACCTGAAAGATGCTTCACGCCACGCACAATGGCGGAAGCGCCGTGGAAATTGATGCGCGCGCCCATGCGTGACAGCTCCGGCACATGCATGAAGCGGTTTTCGAAAATCGTTTCCGTAATCATGGAAGCGCCTTCGGCCACACACATCAGCGCCATGAATTGCGCCTGCATATCGGTGGCAAAACCCGGAAAGGGTTCGGTCATGACATCGGCCCCGCGCAAGCCATTGCTGCGTGTGACGCGAAGCCCGCCTTCTTCTTCCGCCACATCCACGCCCGCTTCGCGGAGCGTGCGCGTCACCGCGCCCAAATGATCCAACCGCGCCCCTTGCAGCAGCAGCGATCCACCGGTGATGGCGGCCGCACAGGCAAAGGTGCCGGCTTCAATCCGGTCCGCAATGATGGGGTGCGTCGCGGCACCAAGGCTGGTGACACCTTCCACCAGCAACCGATCCGTGCCGATGCCTTCAATCCTTGCGCCCATGCGCATCAGGCAGGCGGCAAGGTCAGTGATCTCGGGCTCCCGCGCTGCATTCACGAGTTCGCTCTGCCCGCACGCCAAGGCCGCGGCCATCAGGATGTTTTCCGTGGCGCCGACGGAGACCTGCGGGAAGATGATGCGCGCACCCTTCAAGCCTTGCGGTGCGCGGGCTTCGATATAGCCGGCGGTGATTTCAATCTCGGCGCCCATTTGCTCAAGGGCTTTGAGGTGCAGATCAACCGGGCGCGTACCGATGGCGCAGCCACCGGGCAGGCTCACGCGCGCGCGGCCATGGCGGGCCAACAGGGGGCCAAGCACCAGGACGGAGGCGCGCATCTTGCGCACCAGATCATAAGGCGCTTCCAAATCGGTCGCCGCGCCGCTGATGGTGATGCTGCGCGCGGTCTTGTCGCGTTCCACGGCAAGCCCGTGATGCGCGAGCAACCCCGCCATGGTGGCGACATCAGCAAGGTCCGGCGCATTGGTCAGCGTCAGTGGCCCATCGCCCAGCAGGCCCGCGGCCATTAGCGGCAGGGCAGCGTTCTTGGCGCCTGAGATCGGAATGCTGCCCGACAGCACCCGCCCGCCACGGATAAGAATGCGATCCATCAGAGTTTCGGCAGCGCAACCCCGCGCTGGCCCATATATTTGCCGCGGCGGTCAGCATAGCTGACCTCGGGCGGGGTTTCACCTTTCAGAAACAGGAACTGGCACACGCCTTCATTGGCATAGACCTTGGCGGGCAGCGGCGTGGTATTGCTGATTTCAATCGTGACCTGGCCTTCCCATTCCGGTTCCAGCGGCGTCACATTCACAATCAGCCCGCAGCGCGCATAGGTGGATTTGCCAAGGCAGATCACCAGGATAT
>JBDKIR010000407.1:0-8261 GCA_039797035.1 Pseudomonadota bacterium
AATCACATCACCCAGCAAGCCCTGGCCGAGGACATATTCATCCACCCAGGCAGTCCCCGGGGCGGCCCCCAGGCTGCGCAGCAAAAGCCCGCCAGCCGCCAAGCCCAAAGCCAGCATCACGAGGCGCAGTAGTGCGCTGCGCCGACGCGCGGCAGGGGCTGGCTGCGGCGTGGTCACGCTTCGGGCTCGATCACCGGGCGCTTGCCGCGCCGTTGCAGCCAGGCGACGCCAATCAAATCAAAAATACTGACCGCGAGGCGATCAAGCGTGCCGTAATTCGATGTGCCGCGCACACGCGGGCGATGATTGACGGGTTCGCTGATCACCACGCCGCCCGCGCGCAGCGTCAGGGCCGGCAGGAAGCGATGCATGTGATCGAAATGCGGCAATTCCAGGAAAAGCGCGCGCGGAAATACCTTCAGGCCGCAGCCCGTATCCGGGGTGGCATCACGCAGCATCCAGGCGCGGAAGCGATTGGCGAAGCGGCTGCTGATGCGCTTGGTTGCCGTATCACGACGATTGACGCGATGCCCGGCAATCAGGATGCGCTTGCCTTGGGCTTCTTCCGCCACAGCGCGGGCCAGCATACGCGGAATATCGGCGGGGTCGTTCTGACCGTCCCCATCCAAGGTCGCGATCCAATGGCCATGCGCGGCCTTCACGCCGGTGATGACCGCCGCCGATTGCCCGCACGACGTCTTGTGGCGCAGGAAGCGCAGCGGCGCCCCCGATGATCGCGCGGCCTTCAGTTCAAGCAAGGTGGCATCACTGGACCCGTCATCGACATAGACGATCTCATGCGGAATGGCGGCCAGGGCAGCGGTGATTTCGCCGATCAGGGGCGCGATATTGGGCGCTTCATTCCGGACCGGCACCACAACGGAAATCAGGGGCGGCGCCGTGGGCGCGGCGGTGGCAAGGTTTTCCATATCACTGCGCGGGTAGCAGGGCGGCCGGGGCGCGGCAAGCAAAAGGCGGGGTGCAACCGCGCCGCGCCTACCCTATATGCGCCCCATGCCCTTCGATACGCGCTCCCTCCCCGCCGATATTGCCGCTGCCCATCATGCCGGTGACCGGCGCGCCATTGCCTTTTGGCTCCTGGGGGTGGCCGGCATGGTCTGGTTCATGGTGGGGCTGGGCGGCGCCACGCGCCTGACCGGTTCGGGACTTTCCATCATGGAATGGGCGCCCCTGTCGGGCACCCTGCCGCCACTTTCCCAGGCAGAATGGCAAAGGCTTTACGATCTTTATCGCACCATTCCGCAATATCAGCTGGTCAATCAGGGTTTCGGCCTGGAGGGCTTCAAGGAGATCTTCTGGCTGGAATGGGGCCATCGGTTATGGGGGCGCCTGATCGGCCTTGCCTATGTGGCGGGGCTTGCCTGGTTCTGGCTGCGTGGCCGGGTACCCGGGGCCCTGAAGCCTCGGTTATTGCTGCTGCTGGCGCTGGGCGGGCTGCAAGGCGCGGTTGGCTGGTTCATGGTGGCATCGGGGTTTGAAGCCGATCGCACCGCGGTTTCCCCGTATCGGCTGGTGATTCATCTGGGCCTGGCCTTCATTCTGTTCAGCCTTCTGTTCTGGACCGCGCTCAGCCTGTTGCGGCCAGAGCGTGATCGGCCAGAGAACGCGGGCATGCTGGCCGGGCTGGTGCATGGCACGGCTGGTTTGGCGCTTCTGACCATGCTGGCGGGCGGCTTTGTCGCCGGTATCCGGGCGGGCTTTTCCTACAATAGCTTCCCGCTGATGGATGGGCGCCTGGTGCCCGAAGGCTATTGGGATCTGGCGCCGATCTGGCTCAATTTCACCGCGAATATTGCGGCGGTGCAGTTCAATCATCGGCTTTTGGCCAGCTTCGCGCTCGGGCTTGGCCTGCTGGCAGGGGCGCTTGCGTTGCTGCGACTGCCGGCCGGTTTTGCGCGCCGGGCTGTCCTGGCCTTCGCGGCCATGCTGGTGGTGCAATATGCGCTTGGCATCGCAACCCTGCTGGCCGTAGTGCCGGTATGGCTTGGCACTTTGCATCAAAGCATTGCCGTCGCTGTGCTGGCGGCTGCGCTGGCCGCAATTCATGGCTTGCGCCGCCCGCGCCCAACCGCTTCTCTGCCCGCTTGATCTGCTAAGGAACCGCCATGACCGCGCTCAGCATCACGGATGATTTGTTTTTTGGCCTGCTGGATCGCGCCCAGGCGGAACGGCACCTGCGGGATGCGACCGCGGGCTGCGAAGATGGCGAGCTTTTCCTGGAATATCGCGAAAGTGAGGCGATATCGCTGGATGATGGCCGCATCCGCACCGCGAGCTATGACGCCACGCGCGGCTTTGGCCTGCGTGCGGTGGCCGGTGAAGCGGCGGGTTACGCCCATGCGGGCGAATTATCCGATGCCGCGCTGGCGCGTGCCGCTGCCGCGGTGAAGGCGGTGCGCCAGGGCCATAGTGGCACGCTGGATATTGCGCCACGCGCCACCAATGCGCGGCTTTATACCGATGCCAATCCGCTGGCGCAGATGGATTTCGCGGCCAAGACCGCGCTGTTGCAGGATATTGATGCCTATGCACGCGCACGCGATCCGCGCGTGGTGCAGGTGATGGCCTCCCTCACCGGGGAATGGCAGGCGGTGCAGATCATGCGCCCGGATGGCCAGCGCCTGGCTGATTTGCGGCCCTTGGTGCGCTTCAATGTCTCGATCGTTGTGGCGGAAGGGGATCGGCGGGAAACCGGCAGCTTCGGCACGGGCGGGCGCTTTGCTTATGAACGTGTGCTTGGGCAAGGGGCGTGGAAGACCGCGGTGGATGAAGCCTTGCGGCAGGCCTTGGTGAACCTTGGCAGCGTGCCAGCCCCCGCCGGGGAGATGGAGGTGGTGCTGGGCCCGGGCTGGCCCGGTATTCTGCTGCATGAAGCCATCGGGCATGGCCTGGAAGGCGATTTCAATCGCAAGAAAACCTCGGCCTTCGCTGGGCTGCTCGGCCAACGCATCGCAGCCCCGGGCGTGACGGTGGTGGATGATGGCACCATCCCTGATCGGCGCGGCAGCCTGACCGTGGATGATGAAGGCACGCCGAGTGGGCGGACGACCCTGATCGAAGATGGCGTGCTGGTGGGGTTTTTGCAGGACCGGCAGAATGCGCGGCTGATGGGCGTTGCGCCCACCGGCAATGGCCGCCGGCAAAGCTATGCCCATGCGCCCATGCCGCGCATGACCAATACCGTCATGCTGGGCGGTGCCCATGCGCCGGAAGAAATCCTCGCCAGCGTCAAGCGTGGCCTCTACGCCGTGAATTTCGGCGGCGGTCAGGTGGATATCACTTCCGGCAAATTCGTCTTCAGCGCTTCCGAAGCCTATATGATTGAAAACGGCAAGATCGGCGCGCCGGTTAAAGGCGCCACCCTGATCGGCAATGGGCCTGATGCGCTGACCAAGGTGACCATGGTGGGCAATGACATGGCGCTTGACCCTGGCATTGGCACCTGCGGCAAACAGGGCCAGGGCGTGCCGGTGGGCGTTGGCCAACCAACATTGAAATTGGCCGGGCTGACGGTTGGCGGGACGGCTGTATAAAAAACCTTCCCGCCAAGGCTGGCTTCAGCAAACCTTGGCGGGCGTGCGCACCAATTCATAGGCGCCTCTTTCCCCGGCACTTGGCACAAGGCGCGTGGTGAGCCCCAAAACGGTTTCCGCCCCGCCCAGATAGACATACCCATCCGGCTGCAACTGATTGGCCAGATTGGCGAGCACCTGGGTTTTTGTGGCTGAATCAAAATAGATCAGCACATTGCGACAGAAGATAATGTCGAAGCGGCCCAGTGCCGCTGGATTATCAAGCAGATTGAAGCTTTGCCAGCGCACCATCGCGCGCAGGGCATCGGAAATGCGCCAACGCCCGGCTTCGGGTTTGAAATGCTTCACCAGCAATTGCACCGGCAAGCCACGCTGCACTTCGAATTGGGAAAACAACCCTTCCTGTGCGCGGGCCAGCACTTCACGCGATAAATCCGTACCCAGAATTTCAACCCGCCTGCCCGCAAGCAGCGGCGAGAGTTCCTGAATGATCATGGCGATGGAATAGGCTTCCTGGCCGGTGGAACTCGCCGCCGACCAAATCCGCAAGGCCTGCCCTGCCGGACGGCTGGCGGCGAGTTTGGGCAGGATCTGCCGCAAATGTTCAAAAGGCCGACCATCGCGAAAGAAGGAACTTTCATTCGTGGTCAGTGCTTCGACGACTTCCGTCGCCAAAGGCAGCGCCGGTGCCTGGCGGAGCCGCGTGGCCAACGCATCCAGGGATACCAAACGGTCTCGCTTCATGATGGGCGTCAGGCGCGTTTCCAGCATGTAGCTTTTTTCTGTGGTGAGAACGATTCCCGAGCGCGCCTTCACGAGGCCAGTCAGGAATTGGAATGTTTCAGGCGTCATGGCTTGCCACCCGGCATTTTGAAAACATCGAGAATGCGTTCGGCGATCAATTCAGGGGGCAATTGCGCCGCTGTAATGCCCGCGCGCGTCACCGCGCCCGGCATACCCCAGACCACCGAACTTGCTTCATCCTGCGCCAGCACGGCGCCGCCCTTGGCCACCAAGCCACGGCAGCCTTCAAGCCCATCCTGGCCCATGCCAGTCAGGATCACCGCCAAGACGCGCCCATCACAGGCGCGCGCCGCGCTTTGCATCAGCGGGTCAACTGAAGGACGGCAGTAATTCACCGCCGGCCCCTTATTGAGCTGCGCAATCAGTTGATCACCAGCGCCACCATCCACCGTCAGGTGATAATCCCCAGGCGCCAGATAGATATGACCTGGCTGCATCACCTCTCCATGGCGCGCTTCCACGCATGGCAGCGTGCCGAGCTTGTCCAGGTGATCCGCCAGCATGGTGGTGAAACCAGCTGGCATGTGCTGCACAATGGCGACCGGCACCGGCAAGCTTGGCAAATGTTTGAACAAGGTCGCCAAGGCCTGCGGGCCACCGGTGGAACTGCCCACCGCCAGCAGGCGCGGGCGCAGCAAGGGCTTGGCCAAGGGGCGCGAGATTGGCCGCAAACTGGCCGGCGCGGGCAGTGCGGGGCGTAGTTTTGCGCGCGCATTGCCACGCATGCGGGCCCAGCCATGGACCTTGGCCAGCAATTCTTCACGAAAGGCTGAACTGGCCGCACCGCCCGAAGCGCCTTGTGGCTTCGGCACGTAATCAACCGCACCAGCCCGCAGCGCTGCCATCGCTGCCGCCGCACCGCGCTGTGTCAGCGCACTGGCAACGATAATCGCTGTACCCGGTGCCTGCTTCAGAATCAGGGGGATCGCTGTCATGCCATCCATCACCGGCATTTCAAGATCCAGCAGCACCACATGGGGTTTCGTGAAGCCAAGCGCGGCCAGCGCGGCCTGCCCATCACCCGCGCGATGCACAATCTTGATCGTGGGATCCACTTCAAGAATGCGCGCCATGATCCCGCGCTGCACGGCGCTGTCGTCGCATAGCATGACCCGCACGACATCGGGTGCGGTGGTTGTGGCGGTGGCGAGGAGGTTCACGCCGCATCCGTCAATAGGCCGGCCTGGACGAATTTATCGTGCAAGATACCCGCATCAAAGGGTTTCATGATGTATTCCTGCGCACCGGCAGCCAGCGCTTCAACAATGCGGTCAATCCCGGCTTCGGTAGTGCAAAGCACCACAACCGGCTGCGATGGCCCATGTTCGGCGCGCACACGCTTGAGGAATTCCAGCCCATCCATCACGGGCATATTCCAATCGAGCAGCACGGCTTCCGGCATTTCCGATCGGCAGGATAGTAAGGCTTCGGCGCCATCCTTGGCTTCACGCACGGCAAAACCAAAGCTTTCAACAATACGGCGCGCCGCACGCCGCACCACCGGACTGTCATCCACAATCAAACAGCTACGCGTTTCCATTGGATTTCTCATCCGATCGCGAGAAGACGTTCAACATCCAGCATGATGATGAGCCGATCATCCTGCCGATACACACTCAAGGAAACCTCTCGCCAGGAAGGGTCCAGGGTTGGGGGATTGGCACAGATATCGGCACCTGAAAGCGGCAGGACTTCGCCAACCTGATCGACAATCAGGCTGTATAATTCGCCCGATTGTTCCACCACCACACTCATGGCGCGGGAGCTATCCTCGGCTTCCGGCAATCCCAAACGGCGGCGTAGATTGATGGCCGTGACGATGCGCCCCCGTAGATTGAGCCCGCCCGCCACTTCCGCCGGCGCCAAGGGGATGGGCGTAATGGCCTGCGGCCCGAGGACATCACGCACCAGAAGGACCGGGATGCTGCAGGTCTGCCCCGCGACCATGATAGTGAGAAAGACATCATCGTCGCGTTCCGCCAGGGCAAGGGCAGCAATCGCGCCACCAGCCTGTACTGTTTCTGACATGGGTTGCATCGCATCCTCCTCAAGCATCGACGCGGGATGTCAGGCATTCCTGCAAGGAAGCCAGCAGCGCATCACGGTCATATTTGGCGACGTAATCAGTGAAGCCGGCTTCACGGCCGCGGGCGACATCTTCCGGTTCAGCACGGGATGAAAGGGCCACCAGCGGCAGATGCGCCCAGCTGCCGGCATGGCGTACCTGACGCGCAAAGCTCAGCCCATCCATTTCCGGCATTTCAATATCGGAAATCAGCGCGTCGAATTCCGCCCCGGCATCGCGCAACCGCAGCGCTTCCGCAGGGCCTGCCACCGCCGTTACTTCGTAGCCTGCCGCTGCCAAGGCCGGCACCACCAGATGGCGGAAGAAGGGGCTATCATCAATCAGCAGCAGACGCGGCCTTTCGGAAGCGCCAACAAGCTTACGATCAGAACGGAACCAATCCCCGCCCGCATGCGACAGCCAATAGACGGTATCGATCACATCCGTGACACGCCCGGCAACCACGGCGCTACCCAGATAGCCCAGGCGATCTGAACCGGGTTGGATGACCAGCGGTTCTTCCAGCACATCCAGGATTTCATCCACCATCAGGCCCATGGTGCGGTCACCTTCCGTGAATACCAGCACCGCCTGGCGGCCAGATTCCGATGCCGCCCAATGGCCCGCAACAGGCACCATCGGCATCAGCTTGCCGCGATATTGCACCACTGGCGTATCGCCAGACATTTCGATGCGCTCTACGGGAATATCCTCAAGCCGTGCCACCAGACCAAGCGGTACTGCCTTGGGCGTCTGGTCACCGGCACGGAACAGCAGCAGCGATGTGCTGCCATCCGAACGAATGCCGGCCGTGATGGCATTGGCACGATTATCCTCAACCTCGCTATCGGCCGTAACACCTGTTGCGCGCGCAATGCCGTTCGGATCCAGGATCATGATCACGCTGCCATCGCCCAGGATGGTATTGCCACTGAACATGGTGATATGGCGGAGGATCGGCGCGACAGGCTTGACGACGATTTCTTCCGTATCGAAAACCCGGTCCACTACAATGCCAAAGACATTGGCGCCCACTTGCATGACCACAACAAAGCCCTGCAAGCCCATTTGTTCCGGCGTTTCCTGCAGGCGGAGCAGGGTGGAAAGGGATACCAACGGCAATAGCCGATCGCGCAAGCGCAGCACGGGGGCATCCTTGATCATTTCGATGCGCGGGCCACCTTCCTGCCCATCACCCACACGCACCAATTCCAGGACGCCAATCTGCGGCATGGCGAATCTCTCGCCACCAGCCTGAACGATCAGGGCGGAAACAATCGCCAGCGTCAGCGGAATCTTGATGGTGAATGTGGTGCCGCGCCCTTCCTTGGAACGCAGTTCAATCGTGCCGCCGATGCGTTCGATATTGGTCTTCACCACATCCATGCCAACGCCCCGACCAGAGACCGAGGTCACCTGCTGGGCGGTGGAGAAACCGGGGCGGAAGATGAAACGCAGCACCTCATGCTCGCTCAGCTGCGCCAAATCCGCTTCGGTGGCGAGGCCCTGTGCCAGTGCCTTGGCGCGGATTTTCTCGACCGGCAAGCCACGCCCATCATCGCCGATTTCGATGATGATATGGCCACCCTGGTGATAGGCATTGAGCAGAATGCGCCCGATTTCCGGCTTGCCCGCCGCGCGCCTTTCCGCCGGGCCTTCCAGCCCGTGGTCAGCGCTATTGCGCACCATATGCGTCAAGGGATCCTTGATGAGGTCCAGCACCTGCCGATCAAGTTCCGTTTCAGCCCCGCGCATGTCGAGGTCGATTTTCTTGCCAAGGTCATTCGCCAAATCCCTGACGAGACGCGGCAATTTCGCCCAGGCATTGCCGATAGGCT
>JBDKIR010000408.1:0-2867 GCA_039797035.1 Pseudomonadota bacterium
AATTCGCCAGCGATGCGTTCCGCCACATCCAGCCGCAGCAAAACGGGGCCGGCGGGCAGCCAGCCCATGGTTTCGGCAAAGCCGCGCGGCCAATCGGCTGGCGGCGCCACCGCGATCAAACCGCCCGAGGGCAGTTTCGGCGTTTCAATGCCACGCAGCAGCGACCAAAGCTGGGCGCGCAACGCCATGGCGCGCGGCTTCAATGCTTCCGGCACGTAAAGCGCGTAGCGCCCGGCACGAATGCCAATGCCTTTCAGCTTCTGGCGCAGATCCGGGCGGATTTCCCCATCCGTCCGGCCCATGGCAAGGCCCAATTCCTCCCGCAGGCGATAGGCCGGGCCGCGCAGCGTGTTATCCTCGGCGGCCTTTTCCTCGGCCGCGAAGATCGCGCCAAGATCACGCTTCACCAGCGCTTCAATCCAGGCGGCAAGCCGCGCACGAATGCGTTCGCGCTGCGCGCCATCCAGGAATTCCGAAGGCAGGACATCAATCAGTGGCTTGCCCGGTTCCGAACCGGGCTTCAGCTTCGCCACTTCGGCAATATCGCCAAGCCCTGCCGGCATATTGGGCGCGTGGGAATAGGCCCAGGTCACGCCATGCTGCGGCGTCAGCGCGAAAGCCTCATCCTTCGCGGACTCCAGCATGGTGACACGGCGCGGGATTTCCGCCCCAAGGGCGCGCCGCGCGGCGCGCAGCACCACACGGCGTTCTTCTTCCTTCACCGCCGTCGCATCGGGTTCAAACAGGAAGCCCTTCACATGGCCGACCGGATGGCCTTCCACCACAACCTCACCACGGCGGGTGACGGCCGAGAGCAATTCCTCATCACTGTCATCAAGAGCGCGGATCAGATGCGCCGCGCGACGATCAACAAAACGTGCGGTCAGGCTTTCATGCAAAGCGTCGGAGACCAGATCTTCCGCCTTGCGCGCTTCGGCCTGGAATTCCGCCGCATCCTTCAACCAATCCGACCGTGCCGCGATATAGGACCAGACCCGGATGGCCGAAAGCCGCGCCATCAGCGTATCCAGATCACCATCCGCGCGGCCCAACTGCGCCAATGCGCCCGCGACCCAATCGCCCGGTAGCACGGCTTCGCGTGCCAGATGGGTGAAAATGCGCCCGCAAAGCTTGGTATGGCTGTCATCTGCCAGCTTGCGGAAATCCGGCACCTGGCAGGCTTCCCACAATAGCCGCACCCGCGATGTGGTATCGGCCAGGCCGCGAATTTCCTGCTCACGCGCCAGCATGGAAAGCGTGATGTGATCAACCGCATCATGCCCCTTGGCGAGGCCCGGCTGCGGCGCCGCCGCACCAAGACTATCCAGCAAGGCTTCGACCGAGGAAAAATCCAAATCCGAATTGCGCCAAGCCAAGGTT
Organism: Pseudomonadota bacterium; assembly: GCA_039797035.1. Lineage (GTDB taxonomy): Bacteria > Pseudomonadota > Alphaproteobacteria > Acetobacterales > Acetobacteraceae > Neoroseomonas. The sequence continues at coordinate 1,381 of JBDKIR010000408.1, forward strand.
GTCAGCGGTTCAAAGGCATGGGTTTCGATCTGGGTGATGATCTCATCATCCAGGGTGGGCGATTCCGCTGTGGTGCCGAAAGTGCCATCGCGCATGCCGCGCCCGGCGCGACCGGCGATTTGCGCAATTTCCTGCGCCGTCAGGGCACGCGGCTGATGGCCGTCAAACTTGTTCAGCGCAGCCAGCGCCACATGGTCCACATCCATATTGAGGCCCATGCCAATCGCATCCGTCGCCACCAGAAAATCGACTTCCCGGTTTTGATAGAGTGCCACCTGCGCATTGCGCGTGCGCGGCGAAAGCCGGCCCATCACCACGGCGCAGCCACCACGGCGGCGGCGCACAGCCTCGGCAATCGCGTAAACTTCCTGCGCGCTGAAGGCGACGATGGCGGAACGCGCCGGCAGGCGGGTCAGCTTCGCGGGCCCGGAATAGGTCAATTGCGAAAGCCGCGCGCGGGTATCGATCTCGGCACGCGGGATCAGCCGGCGCAATAGCGGCGCAATGGTTTCCGCGCCCAGGAACATGGTTTCCACCATGCCCCGCGCATTGAGCAAACGATCGGTGAAGACATGCCCGCGATCCGGATCGGCGCAGAGCTGGATTTCATCCACCGCCAGGAATTCGACCGGCCGATCAAGCGGCATCGCCTCAACCGTGCAGGCAAAATATTTTGCCTCAGGCGGGACGATTTTCTCTTCACCCGTGATCAGTGCAACGTATTTTTCGCCTTTCAGCGCCACCATGCGATCATAATTCTCGCGCGCGAGCAGGCGCAGCGGGAAGCCGATGGTGCCAGAGGCATGGGCCAGCAATCGCTCTATCGCGAGATGCGTCTTGCCGGTATTGGTCGGGCCAAGAATGGCGCGAACCCTGGGTTCGAACATGCGGGGGCTAATGTCCAAGTGGGGAAGAAACAAAGCTCCGTCGCATGTGACGGCGCGCTTGTCCATGGTGACCGCGCAAGTCAGGCTAGGAAAGCCCCGTGATGAGCCCCGCAACCCGCTTCGCCCTGATCTTCGCCGCGCAATTTGCGGCCTTTGGCGTCATGATGCCCTTTCTGCCGCCACTGATGTTGGCCCGCGGGCTGTCGCCGGCTGATCTTGGCACGGTATTGGCGGCAGGCAGCGCGCTGAAATTGCTGGCGGGCCCCTTGGGGGGGCGCTTGGCGGACCGGCTGGGCGATCCCCGCTTGGTGCTCATCTGCTGCACCGCCACCGCCGCCATTTGCGCGACCGGCTTTGGGCTGCTCAGTGGGTTTTGGGCGGTCTTATGCGTCAATCTCGCGCTCGCCGCAGCCCTGGCACCCACCACGGCGCTGGCCGATTCCATGGCCCTGCGTGCGGCGCGTGAACCACCGGGCTTCGATTACGGGCGTGCCCGCGCCGCAGGTTCCGCCAGCTATATTCTGGCCGCCGTGCTGGCAGGCGGCCTGGTCGGTGCCCTGGGCGCGGTCAGCGCCGCCTGGTGCATCGCGGCCATGTTTG
>JBDKIR010000409.1:0-10069 GCA_039797035.1 Pseudomonadota bacterium
GATAATAGCGCGTCACATCATGGCCGATGCCAATCGCGACCAATTCCACCGCGCCGCGGCCTTCAATCTCGCCAATCACCTTGCGCAAATGCCGTTCCAGGTAATTGCCGGGATTGACCGAGAGCGTGCTGTCATCCACCGGTGCGCCATCGGAAATCACCATCAGGATGCGGCGATGCTCGGGCCGCGCGAGGATGCGCTTATAGGCCCATTCCAGCGCCTCACCATCAATGTTTTCCTTGAGCAGACCTTCGCGCAGCATGAGGCCGAGATTCTTGCGCGCGCGCCGCCAGGGCGCATCGGCGGGCTTGTAGATCACGTGGCGCAGATCATTCAGCCGGCCCGGATTGCGTGATTTGCCTTCCGCCACCCAGCGTTCACGGCTCTGCCCGCCCTTCCAGGCGCGCGTCGTGAAGCCAAGGATTTCGGTTTTGACGGCGCAGCGTTCCAGCGTGCGCGCCAGAATATCGCTGCACATGGCGGCAACGGTGATCGGGCGCCCGCGCATGGACCCGGAATTGTCAATCAGCAGCGTCACTACCGTGTCGCGGAAATCCGTTTCGCGCTCACGCTTGTAGGACAGCGAATGGGTCGGGTTGGCGACAACGCGGGCCAGCCGCGCGACATCCAGAATGCCTTCTTCCAGATCGAAATCCCAGGCGCGCTGTTGCTGCGCGAGCAAGCGGCGTTGCAGACGATTGGCGAGTTTGGAAACAACGCCCTGCAGATGCGAAAGCTGCTGGTCGAGCTGTTGGCGAAGCCGGGTCAGTTCCTCCGGGTCGCAAAGATCATCCGCGGCCACCACTTCATCGAATTGCGTCGTGAAGGCGTGGTAGCGCGTGGTGTCATCCACCTGCGGCACTTCGCGGCGCTGCTGCGGGCCACCTGGCTTGTCATCGCCATCGGCCGCGGCGCCATCTTCTTCGGATTCTTCGGCTTCTTCTTCGGATGCTTCGCCCTGCATCTGCTCGGGCTGGGCGCCGAGCATTTCATCTTCCTGTTCGGACTGGCTCTGCCCTTCGCCGGATTGATCCTGCTGGGGCGTGCTTTCGCCGCCTTCTTCGCCTTCTTCGTCCTGCTGTTCGCTTTCCGCTTCCATCTCGGCCTCAGCGAGGTCGAGTGCGGTCAGCAGCTTGCGCGCGGCGCGGGCGAAGGCGCCTTGGTCTTCCGCCGTATCCGTCATTTCAGTGAGGGCCTGTTCGGCATCCTCACCGATCGTGTCGCGCCAGAGATCAAGCACGCGATGCGCCGCTTCCGGCGCGGCTTCGCCAGTCAGGCGTTCACGCGCAATCAAGCCCAGCGCCGCTGACAGCGGCATCTGGTCCTTGCGCGTCATGCGATCATAGCCTTCGGCTTCGCATTCATCGATCAGCTTGGCGCGCAGATTGGCCGCAACACCTGCCATATGGCGGGAACCCACGGCTTCCACGCGCACCTGTTCCAGCGCGTCAAACACTTCCTTGGCTTCACGCCGGGCCGGAATGCGGCTGGCATGCAGCGCTTCATCATGGTGGCGGAGCTTGAGTGCCGCGGCATCCGCCGCACCACGGAGCTTCGCCATTTCATTGGCGGGCAGGGCGCGGGTTGGCAGCGGCAGGCGCACGCGCTTGCCGGCCACACCGGAAGGCCCGGGCTGGAAGGCCACCTGCACTTCCGCATCGGCATGCGCCATGGCGCGCAAAACGCCCGCGGTGGCGCGCTTGAATTCTTCCTGCCGGGTCAGGTCCTGCTTGCCGCTCATGTTACTCTCTCTGCCATGCGGTGGCGGCGCCCTTACCTGGCGCCGCCCTTAGGAGGTTCAGCCCGCCTTGCGGAGCAAGGTGCCTGAGGGCAATTCCTCATTGAAGCAGCGCTGGTAGTATTCAGCGACCGTGCTGCGTTCCGCCTCATCGCACTTGTTCAAGAAGGAAAGGCGGAAGGCGAAGCCGACATCACCGAAAATCTTGGCGTTATCGGCCCAGGTGATGACGGTACGCGGCGACATGACGGTGCTGATATCGCCCGCGATGAAGCCGGCGCGGGTCAGATCCGCCAGCGCCACCATGGCTTCGACCTGCTTCTTCATCTTGGCATCGCCTTCGGCGCCAAGCTTGGCCAGCACGATTTCCGTTTCCTGCTTATGCGGCAGGTAGTTCAGGGTGGCGACGATGTTCCAACGGTCCATCTGGCCCTGATTGATCTGCTGCGTGCCGTGATAAAGCCCGGTGGTATCGCCAAGGCCGACGGTATTCGCCGTGGCAAAAAGCCGGAAATACGGGTTCGGGCGAATGACGCGGCTTTGATCGAGCAGCGTCAGCTTGCCTTCCACTTCCAGCACGCGCTGGATGACGAACATCACATCCGGGCGGCCGGCATCATATTCATCGAACACCAGGGCGCAGGGGTGTTGCAGCGCCCAGGGCAGGATGCCTTCGCGGAATTCCGTGACCTGCTGGCCATCCTTCAGCACGATCGCATCCTTACCGATCAGGTCGATACGGCTGATGTGGCTGTCCAGATTGACGCGAATGCAAGGCCAGTTCAGCCGTGCCGCCACCTGTTCGATATGCGTCGATTTACCGGTGCCGTGATAGCCCTGGATCATGACGCGGCGATTGAAGGCAAAGCCCGCAACGATAGCGAGGGTGGTTTCCTTGTCGAAGCGGTAGCTGGTGTCGATTTCCGGCACATGTTCCGTGCGCACCGAAAAGGCGGGCACATCCATGTCGATATCAACCCCGAAAGCGTCACGCGCCTTGACGGTGGTATCTGGGGTAGAAATCGCCGAAGTCGGCTTGATGTCGGCGATAGGGGCGATTTTGTTCATCGCGGGTCCGGTTCCGTGAAAAGAAAGGGGCACTTTAAGGGGCGAATGCCGATCCGGCTACCCGGCAACGGCAGGTTGTTTCGCCAATCGGTGTTTCAGCAGGCTATAGGCACGGTTGATGTCTTTCAAACGCTCTTCCGCTTCCCGGTCGCCCCCTGTGGCATCCGGGTGGTGCTGTTTGGCCAAATCCTTGTAGCGGGCGCGCAAATCGGCGGCTTCCAAGGGCCAGGTCAGGCCCAGCAAATCCAGCGCGGCGCGCAGTTCTGGCGGGGCTTCATTTTCCGGTTTTTGCCGCCGGCGCGGGTGCGGTGCCTCCGCCCCCAGCACGCCCATGGGGTCGCGCAGGATTTCCGGGTCGAAGCGGCCAGACCCGCCTATCCGCCCGAGCGGCCAAGTGGGGCGCTGCCAGGATGTATCGGCGCGCAGATTGGCCTCGATCTCCTCAGGGCCCATGCCCTTATAGAAATCCCAACTGGCATTATAGGCGCGCACATGATCCAGGCAGAACCAATGAAACTCCCGCAAATTGCGGTCACGCGGGGCGCGGTATTGTCCTGCTTCCGGGCAATCAGGCGCGTCGCAACGCCGCCCAGGGGGCGCCGTTTCATCCGGGGCATAGGCCTTGGTTTTTCGCCGACGAAGCATCGCCCGGTTATGGGGGCAGTGGGACGGTGCCGCAAGGCAAAACGGGGCTTGGCAAAAAAGTCACAAGCGCGGAAAAACACGCCATGACCCAACGCGCGGACCGTATGCGGCTGACCCTGGAAGCCCGTTTCCATCCCAGCCTGCTTGAGATTACCGATGACAGCGCCCGCCATGCTGGCCATGCCGGCGCCCGCCCGGGCGGTGAGACACATTATTCTGTGCATATGGTCTCGGCGGCGTTTGCGGGCATGAACCGCGTCGCGCGGTCCCGCGCGGTGCATGAAGCGCTGGCTGGGGAATTCGCTTCGGGCCTGCATGCCCTGGCGCTTCGGCTGGTCAGCCCGGATGATCCCGGCCGCTAAGCCGGCTTGCCAAAAATCCGCTGATCAGAAAGGCACGCTGAGCCGGGCACCCGGGGCCGGGTTCCGGATCAGGCGATCTTCTTGCATCTGCACGGAGAAGCCAGAGCGGCTCAAATGCGGTTGGGCGGGGGGCGGGTCGATCATGGTGGGGCTCAGCCGGGCGCGTGGGGGTTCGTGCAAGCCGCGCGGGGCTTCAACATCGCGGTTGGGCACCGGCGCCGGCTGGCCTGGGGGGTCCGGCGTGGTCGTGGTGGCGGTGGCCTGACGTTGGCGCGGTTTGCGTGGCCGGCGTGGCGGCTTGGGGGCCCGGCTGGGTGCCTCCGGCGCTGGTGTCTGTGCCAGGGCGCTACCCGCGGCAAGGCTTACCAATAGGCCGAAGAGGCAGCGGCGGCGAAGCATCAGCCAGCCACCGGCAAGGGATGCACCCCGCGCGGGTCTTCGGGCGGGTTCAGCGTGGCGGCGGGCAAAGTGCCATGGGCGGTTTCGCGCCAGGCCTTCAGCGCCCAATGCACCGATGGGAAAGCCAGTTCATCCCAGGGAATTTCCGACCAATGAAATCTGGCGACTTCCAGGCTTTCTGGCCCGGGGGCGAAGCCGGGTTCGGCAAAACGGGCGCGGAAAATCACCTGCACCTGCCCGATCCGCGCAATGGAATAGACCGCGAGCACCCCATCGAGCGTGATGCGCACCCGGGCTTCTTCCCAGGCTTCGCGGGCGGCGCCTTCTTCAACCGTTTCGCCCATTTCCATATAGCCGGCGGGGATGGTCCAAAAGCCGGACCGTGGTTCAATGGCGCGTCGGCACAGCAGGATGTGATCGCCCTCGGCAATCACGCTGCCCACCACAATCTTCGGGTTTTCATAGGCGATATGCCCGCAATCGGCGCAAATCAGCCTTTCGCGGTCATCACCTTCCGGTACCTGGCGAATGAACTGGTTCATGGCCTTCCTGATGGCGTGGTCTATCTGCTGTGACGCATATCACTTTCTGGCACCAGATATCGTCCAAAATAGGACCACGGGGCAAATCTTTTAACCCTTTTATCTTCTCCATATTGTAAATGAATTACTTGTGATCTTAGATCACGACCTGCATTGAACAGAAATTGTGCTTCTGAATTGGCCCCTGGGGCCAGAGGTGTGGAAGCATTCGGGGGTTCCGCTGCTGATGCGCCAAACTGCTTCCGTGCCGCCCCAGGTCGCGCGCCAAGCCGCTGCATCGCCCATTATCGCCATTCTGCTGGGCTTGAAGGGACCGCTCGCGCTGCTGTTTCTGGTTGGCTTCGTGGTCAATCTGCTGCAGCTGACCGGTTCGGTCTACATGATGCAGGTCTATGACCGGGTGCTGAGCAGTCAGAGCGAAGCCACCTTGCTTGCGCTGACCTTGCTCGCGCTCGGCCTGATTGGGCTTTACGCCTTCCTTGAAGGCTGCCGCAGCTATGCCCTGATCGGGCTGGGAAGGCTCGTGGATCGGCGCTTATCATCACAAGTCTTCGATGCGCTTTTCGCACAAGCCGCGCTGCGCGGCAGTGATCGTGTTGGCGTGCAGCCGCTGCGCGACCTGGAACTGATCCGGTCCTTCATTGCCACAAGCGGGCTGACGACTTCCCTGGATGTGCCGTGGATTCCGGTTTTCCTCGGCATTCTCTATATCGTGCATCCGCTATTCGCGGCCTTCGGCATTTGTGCGGTGCTGCTTGTTATTGGCAGCGCCGTCTTGCAGGCCTTTCTGTCGACACGGAAATTGGCCGAGGCATCCAATACCAATGTCCAGGCCTATGCCTTTGTTGAGGCGAGTATTCGCAACGCCGAAACCGCAGAAGCCATGGGTATGCGCCAGAATATCTGGCAGCGCTGGCAGCAACGCCATCTGGGCATGCTGCAACAACAGCAGACCGCCAGCCAGATCGCCGGCAGCTTCGCGGCTATCATCAAATTTCTGCAATTGGCGCTGACCGGCATCATCGCGCTGGGTCTTGGTGCCCTGCTGGTGATTGAACAGGCGATCACGCCGGGCGCCATGATTGTGGCCAGCTTCATTCTGGGGCGCGCCTTGGCGCCCAGCATGCAAATTGTTGCGCTGTGGCAGCAGGCGACAAATGCGCGCGCGGCGCATCGGCGCCTGCGCGATTTCATGGCGGTTGCGCCGCCGGAAAAGCGCGGCATGGAACTGCCCGCGCCGAAGGGGGCCGTGGCGGTTGAAAACCTGACGCTGGCAGTGCCGGGGACAGAAACCCTGGTGTTGCGCGGCGTCAGCCTGGCATTGGCAGCGGGCGAATCCATGGCGGTGATCGGCCCAAGTGCCGCTGGCAAAAGCAGCCTGGCGCGCGGCTTATTGGGCATTTGGCCCGCGCGCGCCGGTGCGGTGCGGCTGGATGGGGCGGATCTGGCGCGCATGGCACGGGCGCAGATCGGCACGCATCTGGGTTATCTGCCGCAGGATGTGGAGTTATTCGAAGGCACGATTGCCGAAAACATCGCCCGGCTTGGTGAAGTTGCGCCGGAAAAAGTGGTGGCGGCGGCGCAGCAGGCGGGGCTGCATGACCTGATTCTCCATTTGCCCGAAGGTTATGACACGGTGTTGGGGCCGGGTGGGCGCGGCCTTTCACCCGGCCAGCGCCAGCGTATCGGATTGGCGCGCGCCCTTTATGGCGCGCCCTGCTTTGTGGTGCTGGATGAACCCAATGCCAATCTGGACAGTGAAGGGGAAGCGGCGCTGGCGGCAGCCCTGGCGGGGTTGCGTGATCGCGGCGTGACGACGGTGATCATCACCCATCGCGCCAGCATTCTGGCCGCTGTCGACAAAATCCTGATTCTGCGCGCTGGTCAGGTGGAAGCCTTTGGGCGGCGCGATGAAATCCTGCCGCGCCTGACCCGTGCGGCGCAAACACCACCGCCGCGCCCCTTGGCGGCGATCGGCCAGGGTTGAGGCTGTGTCGAAATCAAGCAAACCCATGATCGATCCTGATGCCGACAGCCCCTTGGCGCCCATTTGGCGCCCTTTGCGCTTGGCGCTTCTGGCCATTCTTGTTGGTGTAGGCGGCGTATTTGGCTGGGGTGCCTTGGCGATGATCGACAGCGCCGTGGTGGCTTCCGGTACGCTGGTGGTCGAACTCAATCGCCGCATCGTGCAGCATTTGGAAGGTGGCATTATCGGTGACATTCTGGTGCGGGACGGTGATGTGGTGGCGGCAGGCCAGGCGCTGATCCGCCTGGATGACACGCGCATCCGCGCGCAGCTGAACCTTGTTCTGGATGAAGCGGACCGGGTGCGTGCGCGCGTTGCGGTGCTGGAAGCGGAACGCGACGAAGCAACCGCCCCCAATTTTCCCGCGGATCTGCTGGCCCGCCAGGCCGAGGATAAGATCGCTACCCTGCTTGCGGTGCAGGTGGCGGATTTCACAGCGCGCGGTGTTTCCCTGCAAGGGCAATCGGACATCCTGACCCAGCGCATTCTGCAGCTGCACAAGCAGGTGGATGGGCTGAATGTGCGGATTGAATCGAATGATCGCCAGCTTGCTTTGGTGCGGCAGGAAATTCTGGGTGTGGAAGGCCTGGTGCGGATGGGGCTGGAACGCCTGCCGCGGCTTTTGGGCCTGCAACGTGAAGAAGCCCGCCTGATTGGGGAACGCGGTGAGGCGATTGAAAATGTCGCCCGCACCCAACAAACCGTGCATGAAGCGGAAATGCAGCGCGCCCAATTATTGCGCACAAGGCAGGAAGAAAACGCCAAGGAATTGCGTGAATTGCAGGGCAAGATCCTTGAATTGCGCGAACGCGAAATCAGCGCCCGCGATCAATTGACAAGGCTCTCGATCGATGCGCCAGAAGCCGGCATGGTGATGGATTTGCGCTTCACGACACGCGGCGGGGTAATCCCCGCCGGGACGCAGGTTGTTTCCATTGTGCCGCAGGAAGAAAGATTGGTCGTGGAAGCGCAGATCATGCCGAATGATGTCGATACGGTGCGTGGCGGCATGGCGGCTTCCATTCGCCTGTCCCATGCGGCGGCGCGCACCACGCCAGTACTGGAAGGCGCCGTGGAGCGGATTTCCCCAGACCGGATGACCGATCAAAAAACCGGCATGCCGTATTTCGTCGCCCGCATTGGTATCGCGCCCGAGGAATTGGCGAAAAATCCCAATCTGCGCCTGCAAAGCGGGATGCATGCCGAAGTGCTGATCCGGCGCGGGGAAAGATCCTTCGCTACCTATCTGGCGCGACCCCTGATGGATCGTTTTGCCAAATCCATGCGGGAATTCTGAAAGCCCCAGGTGGCCTTGACGTCTTGATCATTCCGTCCGCGTGGAAATTGCGCTATTGAAGCCATCGGGCACCGCTTATGCGCGGATCATCAATGCCTGAGCGGCCCAAGACCATGCAGAGTGTAAAGGAAGCCCCATGATTGCCCGACGCCTCCTCATGCTGGTTGCTGTTTTCCTGATCGGTCTTGGGCTGACGCCAGCCCAGGCACAGCAGGGCGATCCTTCCTTCAACCTGGTCAATCGTTCCGGCCGCCTGATCTATGAGGTTTATGCCTCTCGCACCACGGATCAGGATTGGGGGCAGGATCGGTTGGGCGACAAGGCATTGCCCAATGGCCGCAGTTTCACGCTGCGTTTGCCGCAGGGGGCGTGCCGTTGGGATTTGCGCGTGGTCTATGAACGCCAGAACGGCCCGGCCGAGGAAAAGCGCAACATCGATCTCTGTGCCGTGAACGAAGTGGTGTTTGACGGACGGCAAACCGGGCAACGCCAACAGCAGCAGCGCGCGCAACCACAGCAGCGGGATTCCAGGCCTGGTCCTTCCGGTAATCCTTCCTTCAACTTGGTCAATCAAACCAGCCAGGTTGTCATGGAAGCCTATGTGTCGCTATCCACCGAACAGGAATGGGGGCCGGATCGCCTGGGCAATGATACTATTGCGCCAGGGCGGCATTTCGCCATCCGCTTGCCGGAAGGTGCCTGCATTCATGATGTGCGCTTCGTCTACGACAATGGCCAGGCGGATGAACGCCGCCGTGTCAATCTCTGCGACGTCACCAATATGATCCTGCCACTGCCACGCCAGTAAGGATGGGCCTGGCTAGGCAGGCAGGCTCACATCCAGGTTCAGCGCGGCATCACAGCGTGCGGTCGCCCCTGGCGGCAGCACCAGCGTGCATTCGCGTTCTTCGATCAGCGCGGGGCCTTGCACGCTTTCGCCGGGACGAAGCGCGAGGCGATTCAGCACTGGCACCTCGACATAGGCACCGCCGAACCAGGCGCGGCGCGTGCCGCGCTGTAGCGTGCCTTCAGCCGCCGCGCCTTGCTGCGTGAGGTCCACGACCGGGCGCGGCCCTGCGACAATCACCTGCCAGGAAACGCATTCCACCGGCAGGCCCGGTTCGGTGCGGCCATATAGCGCCAGATAGGCAGCTTCGAATTTTGCGCGCAGCAGTGCCGCATCGCCGCGCGTGATGGCCTCATTCGGGATTTCCGCTTCCACCTGAAACCCCTGCCCGGCATAGCGCATGGCGCCCAGGATGCGCGCTGAGGCGGCTTCCGGCGCGACACCTGCCGCCGCTGCCATGGCCTTGCCTTGCGCTGTCATGGTGCCGGTAATCTCCCGCAGTTTGGCGAAATCCAGCCCAGCCAGTGGCGCCACCCAAGCCTGCACAAAGGCGAAGGAGATTGGCGCGGCGAGGAAACCGAAAGCCGAAGCAACGCCCGCGCCCAAAGGCACGATGATGCGACGAAGGCCAAGCTTCATGCCGATATGGCAGGCATGCACCGGCCCCGCGCCGCCGATTGGCACCATGGCATAGGCATCAATGCGCTTGGCTTTTTCCAGCGCATGGATCGCCGCTGCCTGCGCCATATTGCCATTGACGGTTTCATGAATGGCCCAGGCGGCTTCCGGCACGGAAAGGCCGAGCGGCTTGCCGATATGCTCTGCCAGCGCCGTTTCCGCCGCCGCGACATCGAGCTTCATCGCGCCACCCAGGAAGCTTTCGGCGCCAAGATAACCCAGCACCAAATCCGCATCCGTCACGGTGGGCCGCGCACCGCCAAGCCCGTAGCAGGCGGGGCCGGGATCGGAACTGGCACTCTCGGGCCCAACACGCACGAGGCCTAGGCGATCCACGCGCGCAATGGAACCCCCGCCAGCGCCGATTTCGATCATGTCAATGACCGGCACCTTGAGCGGAAGGCCACTGCCCTTGCGGAAGCGATCCACGCGCGCGACTTCAAAATCAAGGCTGCGTTGCGCTTCGC
>JBDKIR010000410.1:0-5984 GCA_039797035.1 Pseudomonadota bacterium
CCAGGATGTGGCGAATGCCATTCAACGCGTGAACGGCGTCGCCAGTGCCATCGCCTCCGCCGTTGAGGAACAGGATGCGGTGACGCGCGATATCTCCGCCAGCGTACAATCGGTCGCCAAACAGAATGACGAAGCAGCGCGCGCAATGCGAGAGGTCTCGGACGTTGCCGAAGGGGCGCGTGCCTCCAGCGGTACCGTAAAAATGGCGGCCGAGACGGTTGCCGATGTCACAGCACGGCTTGGTGAACAGGTGGACGACTTCCTGGTTGGCATGCGTACTGATTGGGAAAGAGCCAACGGCCAAGGCACGAAATTCACGCTCCGAGACGGCCAAAATAGGCTGCACCCGGCGGTATTGCTTGAAATTTCGCGCGACGGCGCCAGCTTCCAAAGTGATGTGGCAATCGAACTCGGCCAGAGCGTGGAAATATCGGGTGAAATTGTTGCAGAAGCCGGCACCGCCCGCGTGGTCCGGGTCACCAAAGGATATGTGGGCGTCGGCTTCCGGCAGAATGCCGCCAGTCACGCCTGGGTTGATAAGCTGATGGCTAAACTTGGCGACCGCCAGCGACAGGCTACTGGGATACAAGACAGGGCGGCCTGACCAGCCGGCAGGCCCAGCAGGCAGGTTTTCCTGCCTGCGCCACGCCCAGGCCGGGCTTGCCTTGCCCGGCCCAGATCACGCTATGCTGCTGCCTCGGGAAAAGGAAACAGGCCCATGAGCGATATCGTGATCCGTGGCGGTTTGGTGGTGGATGGCACGGGTGCCGCCCCACGGGAAGCGGATGTCGCGCTCACTGGCGGGAAGGTTGAAGCCATCGGGCAGATCACCACGCGCGGCGCCACCGAAATTGACGCACGCGGCAAGCTGGTGACACCGGGCTTTGTTGACATCCACACGCATTATGACGGCCAGGCGGTGTGGGATTCGCATTTGGCGCCTTCCGCCTGGCATGGCGTGACAACCGCCGTGATGGGCAATTGCGGCGTTGGCTTCGCGCCCTGCCGTGCGGCGGACCGCGACAAGCTGATCGAATTGATGGAAGGTGTGGAAGACATCCCAGGGCCCATTTTGCATGAGGGGTTGAATTGGTCCTGGGAAAGCTTCCCCGAATATCTGGATGCCTTGGCCGCGCGCCCGCGGGATATGGATATCTGCGCCCTGCTGCCACATGGCGCGGTGCGTGTGCATGTCATGGGTGAACGCGCGCTCAATCTGGAAAACGCCAATCAGGCGGATATCGCCGCCATGCGCGCCATTACCGCCGATGCGGTGCGCGCCGGTGCCTTCGGTGTTTCCACATCGCGCACCATCAGCCACAAGACCTTGAAGGGCGACCCGACACCAACCCTCCGCGCACAGGAAGATGAGCTGCGCGGCCTGGCGCAGGGCTTGCGTGATGGCGGCGGTGGTTTGCTGGAATTGGTTTCCGATTGGAATACGCCCGATCCCGCCACCGAATTCGCCATGGTGCGCCGCGTGGTGGAAGCCACCGGCCAGCCTGTCGTGTTTTCCCTGACGGCGCGGCATGACCGCACGGAAGCCTGGAAGGAATTGCTTTCCCTGTCGGATGGCGCTGCCGCGGCGGGGCTGCCGATCCGCCCCGTGTTTCCGCCGCGCCCGATTGGCATTCTGCTGGGCCTGGAAGGCAGCCAGAACCCGTTTTCCGGCTGCCCGAGCTATAAGGAAATCGCGCATCTGCCGGCGGCTGAGCGTGCTAGCGCCATGGCGGAACCCGGCCGGCGCGCGCGGATCCTTTCCGAAGATCGTATTTCCGGCAGCAATTTCCCGCTGATTTCGCGCCTTGCCTTTGAACGCATGTTCCCCTTTGGCGATCCGCCGGATTACGCGCCGCCGGCTTCGGCTTCCATCGCCGCCATGGCGGCACGGGAAGGGCGCCGCGCGGAAGAAGTGGCTTATGATCTGCTGATCGCCGATGAAGGGCGCGGCTTCATCTTCGCACCACTCACGAATTTCGCGGATTACACGCTTTCCGCGAGTGCGGAGTGTCTCCGCCACCCCAATGCCATTGCCGGGCTTTCCGATGGCGGCGCGCATGTCGGTTTCATCTCCGACGGGTCCTTCCCGACCTTCCTGCTGTCCTATTGGGCGCGGGATGCGAAGGAAGCGGTGTTCCCGGTGCAGGACATGATCCGCCGCCTGACTTCAGATACGGCGCGGGCGGCGGGCCTGCATGATCGCGGCATTCTGCGCGCGGGCATGAAGGCCGATGTGAATGTGATTGATTTCGCCGCGCTGAAACTGCAAGCGCCGCGCATGGTACGTGATTTGCCGGCGGGTGGGCGGCGCTTGCTGCAAAAGGCCGATGGTTATGTCGCGACCATTGTGAATGGCGAAGTCACCTATCGCGATGGCGCCGCCACCGGCGCGCTGCCGGGGCGGTTGTTGCGCGGGCGGCAATACGCCTGACTTGAACGGGGGACGCCATCAGGCGTCCTGCTTCCCCCGCGCTTCCAGCAAGCGCACCAAAGCCGCATCGCGCCAGGCCGCCAGATCACGCGTCGCGGCGCCCTGGGTGCCTTCCGCAACCCCGGCCGCCAAGGCGCGCTGCAAGGCTTCATCCACCCTGGGATGGCCGAGATCGCTCCACCAGCTGGTGACCGCTGGCAGCAGATGATGCATGAAATGTTCAATGCCGCCCTCACCACCGGCCAGATGGAAGGTGGTATGCGGCCCCATCAAAGCCCAGCGCAGCCCAGGGCCTTCGCTGATTGCGGCATCCACATCAGCAACACTCGCGACCCCTTCCGCCACCAGATGCACCGCTTCACGCCAAAGCGCCGCCTGCAAGCGGTTCGCCAAATGGCCGGGTACTTCCTTCTTGATTTCGATCGGGTATTTGCCAATCGCGCGGTAGAATTCCATTGCCGCCTGCACGGCTTCTGGGTTGCCCTTGGCGCCACCCACCACCTCAACCAGCGGGATCAGATGCGGCGGGTTGAAGGGATGGCCGATCACCACGCGTTCCGGATGCGCGCAATGTTCTGACAAGCGGCTGGCAAGCAGGCCGGAAGTGGAGGATGCAATCACCACATCCGCCGGCAGCGCCGCATCGATCCGCGCCAACAAGGGCTGCTTCACATCCAGGCGTTCCGGCGCGCTTTCCTGCACGAAATCCGCCCCCGCCAGCGCCGCCACGGGGTCTGCTTCAAAGCGCCAGGCATTGGGATTGGCATCCGCCTTGCCGCCAAGGCGCATCAGCACTGGCCAGGCGGCTTCCACCATGCGGCGGATCAGGTCTGGCGCGCCGGGGGAAGGGTCGCTTGCCGTCACGCTCAAGCCACGGCTCAGGAAATAGGCCGCCCAGGAAGCGCCAATGGTGCCCGCGCCAATCACTGCGACATGCTTGATATTCTGCCTCATGCTGTGTTCCCCCCTCATGCAGCGGCAAGCCTAGCCAGAAACCCGCGCCCTGGCCACGGCGCCCGCCCAGGGTTAGCCTTTCCGGATAGGAGAACGCCCATGCAGGAATTGATCGCGCGGATGAATGCGGTCTGCGACGCGCAGCCCTTCACCACCAGCTGGTATGTGAAAGACCTGGTGACCGGCCAGGAAGCGGATCGTGATGGCGATATGGTGCTGCCTTCCGCCAGCACGCGCAAAACCTCCATCCTCATGCATGCGCTGTCGCGGGTGCATGCGGGTGCGCTCCGGCTTGATGAACCCTGCACCATCGAAGCGCGGCTGCAGGAAGGGGTGGATAGCGGCACCTATCAATACATGACGCCAGGCTGCGTCATTCCGCTGCGCGATGCTTTCGTGAATATGATCATCACCAGCGACAATGTCTGCACCCAGCTTGTGCTGGAAAGGCTGGACCGTGATGCGTTGAATGCCTGGTGCCAAAGGATTGGCATGAAGGGCACCACGCATCGCGTGAATTTCCCGCCGCCGGGCCTTACCTGGGATCACCCGATCGAGGCAGTGGCCAGCACCACCGCGCATGATCAGGGCATTTTGCTGGACAGGATGCTGCAAGGCGCGGCCGATGCCGGTGCGGCGGCGGCACTCGGCGCCAGCAAGGAACTTTGTCAGCTGGGGCTTGATATCCTGTCCTGGCAGCGGCTGCGCAACCTGATCCCGTCCATGCTGCCAGGCAAGACCAAGGTTGCGCATAAAACCGGGCGCGGGCCGCGTGGGCGGATGGATGCCGGCATTGTCTATCGCGGCACGACACCACGTTTCATCATCAGTGTCTTCACGGATCGGGTGCCGGAGACCTTGCCGGATGGCATGCCGGGCTATACCGCTGCCTTTGCTACCGCCGGGCGTCTTGCGCGGCTTTGCTGGGATGCAATGGAATGACCATGACCGATGCTGAATTCGATGCGGCGATTGCCGCGCTTGCCCCTTGGGTGGGGCGTACCCGGATTGTAGAGGATGAAATCGGCCTGTCTTCAGCGCGCCGCATTGCCGGCATGCTGGATATGGACCCGGCCAGCATCACCCAGGGCATGGCGCTGCCGCCACATTGGTTCACCATGTTCTTTCCCGATATCGCCAGGCAATCGGATATCGGCCCGGATGGCCACCCGAATAAGGGCGTGTTCCTGCCGCCCATTCCGCTGCCGCGCCGCATGGGTGCGGGACGGCGAGTGACCATCAAGGGCAATCTTGTTGTGGGTGAACCCGCCATCAAGAAGGCAGAGGTCGCGGCAATTGTGCCAAAGCATGGCCGCACCGGGCGTATGGCGGTGCTGACGATGCGCCACACCATTGAAAGCCGTGGCCAGGTGATTGCGGTTGATGAGTTTGACGCGATGTATCGCGATGCCACCCCGCCCGGGCAAAAAACCACCGCGACCCCACCCGTGCCGGCCCCCGAAAACGCCGCCTGGTCGGATAAGGTGTTGCTGTCTTCGCCTTTGGTGTTCCGTTATTCGTCAGTGACCTGGAATGCGCACCGGATCCATTACGATGCCGATTACGCGCGCGATGGCGAAGGCTATGACGCTGCGGTGCAGAATGGCGGGCTCACCATGCAGTTGATCCTGGATGGTGCGCTGAAGCGCGCCAAGGGCCGGCTGGTGGGGTTCACCGCACGCCTCGCACGCCCGCTTTGGGTGGGCGATACCGTCACGCTCTGCGGCGCGGCACAAACCGATGGTAAGATGGAATGCTGGGCGGCCGATAAGGATGGCTATCTCTGCGCCAAGCTGGAAGCGGAGTTCGCCTGATGCCGACATCCAACCCCAATAGCTGGCGCTCCTTGCTGTTTATCCCAGCGGTCGCGGAACGTTTTGTTGCCAAGGCGCATACGCGCGGCGCGGATGTGATTATTCTTGATCTGGAAGATTCCATCCCGCCCAGCGAAAAAGAAGCGGCGCGCGCGGCTTTGCCTGCGGCGGCCAAGACCATTGCCGCGCATGGGCAGGAAATTTGCGTGCGCATCAATCGGCCCTTGGAATTGGCGGTGCCGGATATCGCGGCGGCCATCATGCCAGAGGTTTCATCGCTGATGCTGCCCAAGGTGATGGGGCCGGAACATATCAAGCTTCTGTCGGAAGTGGTGGCGGCGCGGGAAGCCGCCCTTGGCATGAAAATCGGCCATACGCGCTTCATCGGCGTGGTGGAAACGCCCGATGCACTGCCCGCTTTGCATGCGATTGCCTTGGCTGATCCGCGCATGGCCGCGCTTGGTGTGGGTTCGGAAGATCTCTCCACCGAATTGGAAGCCGTGCCGGGCGCTGATTCGCTTTATGTCTATGGCATGATGGCGGTGGCGGCGGCGCGTGCGGCGCGCATTCTGCCGCTGGGTTCCATTGGTGTCTTTGCGGATTTCTCCGATCTTGATGCCTATCGCGCCTCTCTCAGGCGGTCGCGTGCGCTGGGCTTTGGCTGCGCTGCCTGCATTCATCCCGCGCAAGTCACGGTGGTGAATGAGGAATACGGCCCCGCACCGGCCGAAGTGGAACGCGCGCGCCGGCTGATCGCTGCCTTTGATGCGGCGCTTGCGGAAGGC
>JBDKIR010000411.1:0-7360 GCA_039797035.1 Pseudomonadota bacterium
CCAGGTAATAGGTATTGGCAACCGCGAGGCGGCCAACCCCGGCGATCATGGCCTGGAATTGCGGCGTATCGCCGCCTTGGGGTGGGCGCGCCATATTCGCCACCACGCCGCGCGCCCAGGCTTCCGCCGCCGCCGCGCCATTGGCCAGAAGAATGCTCGCCATCAGAGACGTATTATAGGGATGCGCTGCGGCGCGGATCAGGACCTGCCCGCGTTGCGCGGGCTCAGCCAGGTCTTCGTAGCGTGCGATATTTTCCGGGCGACCCTTCTGCTTGTCATACATGATGACGCGCGCGCGGCTGGAAAGCCCGTACCATTGGCCATCGGCCGCGCGCAGATGCGCTGGGATGCGCGCTTCCAGCACCTCGCTCCGGGTTTCGGCCAGGATTCCCGCTTCCACCGCGCGCGCCAGCTTCGCCGCATCTACCGTGATCAGCACATCGGCGGGGCTATTCGCGCCTTCCGACTGGATACGCGCGATCAGTTGATCCGCATCGCCTTCGATCAGCCGGGTCCTGATGCCGGTTTCGGCCGTGAAACCCTCATAGAGCGCGCGATCGGTATCGTAATGGCGCGAGGAATAGAGGTTGATCGCGCGTTCCTGCGCCGCGACCAAGGCGGGGCTGGCGAGGGGGGCGGCGGCGAGGGGCAGGGCAAGCAGGGAACGGCGGCGCATGGTGAAATTTCGCATAGAAGGCCTCATTGGAGAAGGGATGGTTGGGCAATATTGCAATTGCGACTGATTCGCAATAAGAAAACCACCTCATGTCTTGAATGACATGTCGCGGCCATGTGTTGCGGTGGGGCCGATGCACGGCCTTGCCGTGAGAAGGGGCCCCGGACTGTCCCCTGGGCTTGAGAAGCCGTGCCGTGCGGCGCATAAGGATTTATGTCATGGATCTTCCAGACGCGCCCCTGAAGCGAGCATTCCCTTTGCCCAAGCCCATCCTGGCAGCATCGCAAACTGACGCGCCGGACGCGCCCAAAGCATCACGCATTGAGACCATGTGCGTGGAGCAGGGGCTGAAAATGACCGGCCAGCGCAGGCTGATTGCGCGCATCCTGAGTGAGGCCGAAGATCATCCGGATGTGGAG
This sequence comes from Pseudomonadota bacterium, assembly GCA_039797035.1. GTDB lineage: Bacteria > Pseudomonadota > Alphaproteobacteria > Acetobacterales > Acetobacteraceae > Neoroseomonas. The sequence continues at coordinate 1,096 of JBDKIR010000411.1, forward strand.
GAATTGCATCGGCGCGCCCTGGAACGTGACAAGCGCGTTTCCATTGCCACCGTCTATCGCACTGTCCGTTTGCTGGAAGAACGCGGCATTCTGGAACGGCGCGATTTCGGCGGTGGGCGCGCGCGCTATGATTTGGCGGATCGCGGGCATCATCATCATTTGATTGATGTGGAAACCGGCCATGTCATTGAATTCGCCGATGATGTCTATGAAGCTTTGGCCGCAGCGATTGCCAAGCGGCTTGGCTATGATCTTGTCGGCCATAAGCTTCAATTATTCGGCAAGCGCCATGCTGGTGCTGACAAGGGACCAAAGCGCCCTGGCCGCAAAGCCTGATGCGCGGCGCCGTACCATGGATCAGGCAGTATCTGGCCTAGGGGTTTCGCAACGCTAGTCCCGCCGGCTTCCATGGAAGTGCCAGTAACGCTGCAACCGCCGACGGGTTGAGGGTTTTTAATTGAGAGTAAGTCGCAATTGCGAATCTTGTACCCCATGAACGCCTCGGCTAGGCTGAAGGGGCTCGACCGCCCAGGAGAGTTGAATGCCACGTCACCAATCGCGCACCCTGCATCGCTGCGAAGCGGCCGTGATTACGGCGTATCGGGAATTGCGCGATATCGGCGCGGATGACCCGCAGGCCTTCAATGCCTGCACAACGCTTTATCGTATCCACCATCCGGAAGCAGCATTGAGCGAGGCACGGCGCCTGGTGGCCGAATGGATTGATTTTCACATCATCCGCCGCGATGCCGGCCAAGCCCAACCGGATTGTGGCTGCGGCGCCAAGCATTAGCGCCTGATCCCTTGGCGCTGGCTGTGGGTTGATCACGCGGGCCAAAGTGGCGTTATGGCCCCAAATCAGCCCGCCCGTCTGAAATGTTGTTCGGTCACCAGGCTGCCCCATTGCTGGCCTTCGGCTTCATGCACCAGTTTGAAGCCAAAGCCTTCATAAAGGCGGCGCGCCGCATCCAAGCCCTTGAAGGTCCATAGCTCGGTCGCGCTGAAGCCGTGCTGGTCGCAAAATGCCACGGCCTGTTGCAGCAATGCCCGCCCGATGCCTTGGCCGCGATAGCCATCTTCCATGATGAACCAGCGCAAATGGGCACGCCCCTGGCCCAGATCCTCGCCATCAATGGCGACGGCGCCAATGATCCGATAATCAGCGCTGGCCACCCAAATGCCATTGCCGGGATGCTGCAGGCGGCCAGCAAAACCGGCGACCCCTGCGGCGACCTGACTTTCAAAAAACTGCCCGAAGCCGGCATGGCGGGCATAAAACCGCGCATGCATTTCGGTCACGCGCCCCACAAGCCCGGGCCGATAGCCCGTATCGATCCGGATGGCGGGGTTGGCGCCTGGCGCCGCCACCGCGCTTTGGCCTTGCGACCAAGGCGCGGGGTGAGAGCGGCGCCCCGGCAAAAAGCTTAACCTTGCAGGCCGCGCAGGAATTTGGCCCGCGCGCCGCCGCCCGCCATCAGGAAGGCATGGTCTGAACCGCTCAACAGAAAGCGCGCGCCAAGGGCGATGTAATCCGGCGCGACCTTTTCATCATAAACGCCGCCCATCCCCATGACCTTGCCATGCGCCTTGCAGGCGGCCGCCACCTTGGCATAGGCGGCGCGCACATCGGGGTGGCCGATCTGGCCCGCAATACCCATGGACGCCGTCAGGTCCGAGGTACCGATCATCAGGCTATCCACCCCCGGCACCGATGCGATGGCATCGGCATTGGCGACGGCTTCCGGCGTTTCAATCATGACCGTGACCATGATTTCCTGATTGAGTTCCTTCTGCGCCGCGGCGGTATCGGAAACCTGGAAGCCGTATTGCGCCGGCGGCCCACCCCAGGAGCGTTCACCAAGCGGCGGGTAGCGGAAGGCGCGCACGACATCACGTGCTTCCTCTGCATTATCGATATGCGGCACGACCACGCCCATGGCGCCGTTATCGAGGCAGCGCGTGCCTTCAAACAGCGCATCCTTGCAGCACCGGACAATCGGCGTAACACCCTGGGACAGCGCGGCCATGGCCATGCGTGTGGCGTCATCCACACTCATCGCGCCGTGTTCCATGTCGATGAAAAGCCAATCAAAGCCAGATGCCGCGGCAATCATGCCAACGGCGGGGGTGCGCAAATGATGCACGCCAAAACCAAGGGCAAGTTCGCCCTTTTCCAGACGACGGCGCGCGAGATTCGGAGCAATAGGCATGGTGTTTCCCCTGAGAGATGATGGCCGAGCGCAGCATGGGCCGCGCGCCCGGTCAATCCGCGGCGATCAGCGCCAGCGCCGCTTCCAGCCGATCCGCTTCTTCTGCCGGCTTGTCACGGCGGATGCGCGCAATACGGGGAAAGCGTAGCGCCACGCCCGATTTATGCCGGCTGCTGCGCTGCGCCGCATCAAAGGCGACTTCAAGCACCAGTTGCTTTTCCACTTCCCGCACGGGACCAAAGCGATCCAGCGTGTGGTTCCTGATCCAGCGATCGAGCCAGGCCAATTCCTCATCCGTATAGCCGGAATAGGCTTTGCCGATCGGCACCAATTCACCATCCGCGCGCCAGACGCCAAAAGTGTAATCCGAATAGAAGCTGCTCCGCTTGCCATGGCCGCGCTGCGCATACATCAGCACCGTATCAAGCGTGAGGGGGGCGCGTTTCCATTTCCACCATTCGCCTTTCACCCGGCCAGATAGGTAAGGGCCATCGGCGCGCTTCAGCATCAGGCCTTCAATCGCCGCCGCCCGGGCGCTGTCACGCAAGGCCTGCAATTCGTCAAACCGGGTGAAGCTGATGGTTTCAGAAAGATCCATGCGCTGGGGCTGCTGGCGCTGATACCAGCTTTCCAATCTGGCGCGGCGGGTGGTGAAGGGCAGCGGGCGCAGATCCTCTGGCCCCTCAAACAGCATGTCATAGAGCCGGATAGCGACCGGGAATTCCCGCTGCATTCGGGCAGTGACGCTTTTGCGGTTCAGCCTTTGCTGCACATCAGCGAAGGGCGCCACTTGGCCATCGCGCACCACCAGCAATTCGCCATCCAGCACGCCATGAAAATCAAGCACCGCCATGATTTCGGGAAAGCTGGCCGAAATATCCTCTGCCCCCCGGCTCCAGAGCCTGCGCCCGCCCGGCCCTGCGGTGATTTGCACCCGGATCCCGTCCCATTTCCATTCGGCGCGGTATTGGGCCGGGTCCAGGGCCGCGATGTCTGCCGCTTCCAGGGGGTGGGCGAGCATGAGGGGCCGGAAAATCGGGGCGGATTGCGGATCCGGGCGGGGGGCCTTGCCTTCAAGCCAGGCGAAAAGCCCGCCATAGGGCGGCAAGACCGCGTGCCAGGCTTCCTCAATTTCCTCCACCGCCTGACCGGACCATTCGGCCAAAGCCAGGCGGGCCAGCCGTGCGGAAACGCCCACGCGCAGCCCACCGGTGAGCAGTTTGACCAGGGCAAGCCTGCCGCTGCCATCGAGCGTATCGAGCCAGCCTGCGATCAGCGCCGGCACTTCTGCCTTGGGCGTGCTCTCCAGCGCGGTGATGATATCGCTCAGGGCCGGTGGCGGCGCATTCACCCCGGCGCGTTTCGGCCAGATAAGCGCAATGGTTTCGGCGAGATCCCCGACATAATCATAGGAAAGCTGAAAAAGGGTGGGGTCCACCCGTGCCATTGTGATCTCTCGCAGCATCGCCGGTTTGGCGGTGGCGAGCTTCAGGCTTTCGGTCATCGCGGCAAGGCCGAGGCCCCGTTCCGGGTCTGGCTGATCAGTGAACCACTGCGCGAGCAGCGCGAGCTTGGTATTCCGCCCAGGGGAGAAAACCAGCCTTTCCAGCAATTCGGCAAAGGCGGGCAGGCTCATGTTGGGGTGGGGGCCGAGAGCATGGCACCTTATATGGTCTTATCCCGCTTGCTCTGCCAGGGCGCGTGTTGGGGCCAAGGCTTGTGTCCGTGAAGCGTCGGGATGAGTATGGCACCGCGTCCGCAAAATGCTTCGCCTTCGGAAAATCCGAAAAATGCCCATCCCGAAACTGATCCATCAAACCATCGCGTCGCGTCGAGACCTGCCTGATTTCCTGATCGCCAATGCGACGAAATTGCAGGAAATGAACCCGGCATGGGAATATTGCCTGCATGAGGATCAGGATTGCGCGGATTTCATCCGGGAAAATTATGGCGCCGATATCTACCGCCTCTATCAATCGATCCATCCGGCCTATGGCGCTGCGCGGGCGGATTTCTTTCGCTATCTGCTGCTCTACAAAAAGGGTGGCGTCTATCTCGACATAAAATCCGGCTGTGATGTGCCGCTGGATCAGGTGATTGCTGAGGATGACGAGTTCCTATTGTCCCATTGGCGCAATCCAGAGGATGGCCATCATCCGGCATTCGGGGTGGTCGCTGAATTGCAGCAATGGCACATCATTGCCGGCCCTGGTCATCCATTTCTGGCGGAGGTGATTGCCAGGGTTGCTGATAATCTGCGCAATTATGATCCGCTCAGCCATGGCGTTGGCAAACGCGCGGTGCTGCAAATGACCGGCCCCATCGCCTATACGCGGGCCATTGAGCCCTTATTGCCCCACCACAAGCATCGGTTTTTCGAGGCAGAGAAATCCGGCATTACCTATTCGGTGGCGCCGATCCGCCATGATAGGATTTTTCGGAAGCATTATTCCAAGCAGACGCGCCCCCTGGTGCGATTTGCCGATGTGCGCAAGCGCTATTTATCGCCGCGTATTGCCCCGCTGCTGATGATCTATGCCAGCGGGCGGTTCTATAAATTCCTCAATAAGACCATCCAGGATTTGCGCGCCAAGTTTTAGGGGCGCGCATACCAGGAAAATTTCTGGCTGGCGGCATAGGCTTGTTCTTCCGCGGTATCGATGACGCTGGCGCGATACCAGGGGAGGTGCCTGGCCGTGAAATCCCCCGCGACCCGCAAGGCGCGGTAGAAGCCAGCCTTCTTCCGCGTGAAGAAAGCCTTGTTATAGAGCGCGAAAGTCGTGTCGATATCGGCGCGATAGATCGGCTGCCCGCAGGCGGTATGGCCCAGTTGTTCCTGCCAGAACTGACTTTCCCAGGAGACAATATCGTGGGATTTGCCGTTGAAGGTTACTGTAATATCGCGAAAATCATGATGATCCTGGATCTTCAGGGCAAAGCCTGCCTTGCCGATGCGATATTGCTGCGTGAGTGTCAAAAGCGTTTCCAGAAAATTGGCAGGCAGGTTTGGGTTGAATTGAATATCGGGGTCTGTCACGCAGAAAACCGGCGGCAAGCGAAGATAAAAAAGCCAGTTCCGCGCAAAGTATTTCGGCCCCTTATTGCCACCTAGCCGAATGACCCGAACCTTGGGCGCGAGTTCTTCCAGCAACCGGAGCATGCTTGGCGAAGTCGAGGCATTATCGATGACGATGATGTGCCGCTGCCCGAGGGCCAGAAGCTGTTCCACCATCATCCGGCAATAGGACGGGTTGTTGAAGCTTGGGATCAGGATGGGGATATCCGCAATCCGTACAGCCGGTTTGGCAAAACCCTTGGAAGTTTTGAAGAGCAAGAATCAATCCTATTTTTCAGAAAAGATTTTATCGCAATCATAAACTAAAATAATTTTTACTCAATTTATGCGTAGATAATACAGAATAAAGTGTATTTTTTACGAAATATTACAAAAAACAAAATCAAAATGACAAATTTTATTTTTAACTTACAGAAAATACGATTTTGATCAGCGCTTTTTATAAAAATCATAGCAATGCTCTGCGGATAATGGTTGGTAAATTAATATAAAAAATCATGGCGATACCGGCTGAAAAACTCCTTTTTTGACAGAAGAAAATTAATGAATAAATGTAAATCATTCTCATCGAAGCTTGGTTTCGCCTATCCATGAATGAACCCCTTTTCAGCGTATGCACCCTGGTCACGGATAAGGTTGAGTACGCCCGCATGCGCGCAAGCTTCACCCAGCAAGGCTTCGCCGCATCGAATACAGAATTCCTGTACCTTGATAATACTGTCACCAATCAGTGGGATGCGTTTTCCGGTATTGCCCGTTTCATGTTCCTGGCACGTGGGCGCTTTGTCATCATATGCCACCAAGATATCCGCTTGCTGGAGGGGATAGAGTGTTTGCAGACAAAACTCGCCGAATTGGATGCGTTTGATCCAGCTTGGGCCTTGGCCGGCAACGCAGGAGGTACTTTGGATAGTGGGATTGCGAGGCGCATCTCGGATCCTCATGGCGAGGATCAGCGCATTGGCGAATTTCCTGCGCG
>JBDKIR010000412.1:0-4295 GCA_039797035.1 Pseudomonadota bacterium
CGATAGGATACCGCCCCCATGCCATCCGCATCGGTGACTTCAAGCCGATAGCGGCCAAAGGGCAGGCTGCGCGCCAAACGGGCTGGCGCCGTGGCGCTGACGCGCATTTCGCCGGCATCCACCGCTTCATCGCGCCAGACGGTTTCAAACCGCGCCACGGATTGGCGCATGACCAGCCGCCAATCCGGCCTTTCGCGGACCAGTTTGAAGCGCAGCCGCGCCGCGCTGGCGCTGCCATCAGGGGCGATCGCGGCAATTTCGAAAGCAGCTTCCGCGCCGGCATCGATAGCATCGCCCGAAAAAGCGGGGCGCAGCACCGGATAAAGCCCGGCACCGCGCACCGGCACCGCAAGGCGCGCACGGCTTTCGCGCCCCGATGGCTCATTTACCGCTACGGTAACCTCCGCCTTGATCGGTCTTGTGGTATCGGGCGCCCGCGGCAGGGCGAGCATCACGCTGCCACGGCCCGCAGCATCCAGCGGCGCCATGGCCTGGCTGATCAGATCCGGCGCGAAGCTTTCATCCGCCAAGCCGAAACGCCAGCCGCGCCACGCCTCAAAAGGCTCAGGATCGACCAGGAGGCGAATTTCCGCCGCGCCGGTCAGCCCGGCGCCCGGGGCACCATAGAGAAACCTTGCACTCACCGGCACAGCGACTGCCGCGCCACCCGGCACCAAGGGGCCGGGCGCGGGACCGGCCTGCACTTCCAAACCTTCCGGCACGAAGGCATCAACCCGGAATTGCGCCCGCCCGATCGGCGGCAGCGCGGGATCCGCCAGGGCTTCAATGGTCCAGAGCCCAAGCGCCGCGCCTTGCGATAGTGGCACTGGCCAAGTGATGGCCCCACCCGCGGCACGTGGGGCGACGATATCCGCCGCCACCTGCCCATTCGGCCGGCGCAGCCGCAGCCTGATCGGAAGATCCTGCGGCATCCCGCCAGAATCCCGAATAAGGCCGGTCAGATGCACGACTTCCCCGGGCCGATAGAGACCACGATCCAGCCAGAGAAATGCATCGAGCGGCCCGGGATGGGGGCGGCCCGCAGCGCCACGGTCAGACAAATCAAAACTCGCGGCATCCAGATTGAGCGCGGCGAGATCATCCGCGGCTTCGGCATGGATGGCGATGGGCGCGAGCGGCCCCTGCCCGCGCAGCAAGGCGGCAGGAAACCGCACCAGCCCCGCCGCATCGCTGCGTGCTTCGGCCAAAATATCATTGTTGCGCGCCATCAGCGCCAGCCGCAGCCCAGGCTTGATCATGCCCGATTGAAAGCTGCGCGCCTGCACCGTCAGGCCATCGGCACCGCGCCACGCCGTGAGCGCGATATCGGTGACGAAAAAGGGCAAGGCGGCATTGGCTTCACCCCGGCGGGTATCGGCCTGACGCGCGGCCAGGACATAAAGCCCCGGCCCGGCATCACGCAGCGCCTCTGGCAGGGGTAGCGCATTGCGGCTGAGCCGATTGGGTTGGGTGCCCGATAATTCCGCGCGGCCTTCCCATAAGACGCGCCCGGTATCTTCACCGATTTGCGTGGCAACCCATTGGTCCAGCGCTTCACCCGGACGCCAACGATCACGCAAGGTCAGCAGATTGCGTTCTGAAAGCCGCATTAGGCTGATCTGCAGATTGGCGACATTGACGGTGGAAATGGTGATGCGTGGCGCCTGACCACGCGGCAGCAGAAAGGCGCGATTTTCAAAGGCAATGCGCGGTTCACGATTGGGCATGGCAATGCTGACAGGCGTATCGGCGCGCAAGGCCATGCCACCTTCGCCCGGCAAGCCGGCACGCAGGATCAGCCGCGTGGTCGCCCCCCAAGGCAGGCCGCCCGCGCAAAGCTGATCCCCATCCCGTTCAATGGTCAGATTGGCCAAGGGCGGTTCAGCGCGCACCCAATCTTCCGCCCGCCAGTCACCCCGCCTTGCGGGCGGCACGGTAAAGCGGAGGCAGGCGCGGGCCGGTTCCGCATCAGGTTCCGGGGTGACCCGCCGCACCAGCATACCGGCGGCGCGGCGGGCTTCTTCCAAGGCAGCCTTGTGCTTGGCGTTATCGGGCAGACGTTCCAGCACGGCTTCCAGGGCTTCAAGCTGTTGCGTCGGCCGGCCAAGGCGGCGCAGCGCTTCAGCCAGGGCCAGCAAGGAAGGCACTTCCGGTTCACCCGCTGGGGCGAATTGAAAGGCGCGCCAGGCGGCTTGCAGGGCGCGGGCATTTTCAGGCGGCGTGCGGGCCAGCTGCGCTTCAGCCAAGGCCAACCAATGATCGGCATTGCTATTGCCAAGCCCGATGCGTTCTTCCCAGGCTGATGCCGCCGCCGCGAAATCCCGCCGCGCCGTCGCATCCACCGCGCGACGTTCAGCGCCGGCACGCTGCTGGGGTGTGCCGCCCGTGGGGAAACGCCGCTGCAGGCTTTGTTGATAGGCGCCGCTTTCCTGGGAAAGCCCAGGCAGATCAAAACCCTGCCCGTGAACCGCCCAAGGGAGCAGCACGAGCATTACCATCACCAAGAAACGCCGCAGCATCATCATCCGCATCCCTGCCGGAACCCTGCTTGCATCCTGCCACAGAACATGCCGCAGGGCATAATATCATCTCGAATTGCTAACGTGATCGGATGCTTGAGTGGGTGGCGGCGCCGATCAGTGCTTGCCGTGGCCGGAAACTTCCGCCCCCGCATCCTTGGCAAGCGCCGCCTGCAAGGGCACCGAAACCAGTGTGACTGTGGCCGCCACCAGGAAGCCCACTGAAAAATCCGTGATGGTAAGTTCGGCACGCGCCGCCAGCAGGCGTGAGGCTTCAAGCGTGGCCGTGGCCAGCACCACGCCCAGTGCGGGCGATAATTGCTGGAGCGTGCTGTAGAAGCTGGTGGCGGCGGAAAGCTTTTCCGGCGGCACATCGGCAAAAACCAGCGTATTGAGGGAAGTGAATTGCAGGCTGCGGAACAAGCCGCCGCAGGCCAGCAACAGAAAAATCGCCGCGACCGGCCAGGCCGCGTTGAGCGAAGCCAAAGCGGCAATCCCGGCCGAGGCCAGGACACCATTGATGAGCAACGCCTGGCGAAAGCCAAAGCGCTTCAGCAAGGGGCGCACCAAAGGCTTCATGGTGAAGGCGCCAAGCGCGGTCGCGAAAGACACCAGGCCGCTTTCAGAAGCCGACATGCCAAAGCCGATTTGCAACATGACCGGCACCAGAAACGGCACGGCACCCGCGCCCACGCGAAACAGGCTGCCGAAAAGCGCCGGTTGGCGAAATGTCGGGATTTTGAGGAGCGCCACATCAATGGCCGGGCGCGGCGCACGCCGACAATGAAAATAGGCAGCGATGCCAATCGACACCCCCGCAATCAACGCCAATTCCGGCCAAGGCTGCGCCACCACATGGCGGCCGATGGTTTCAAGGCCAAACATGCCAAGCGCGAGCGCGCAACCGACCAGCATCAAGCCGAGTATGTCCGGCTTGCCCGGATGGCTCGGCGGAATGGTGGGGATCTTCCAAGCCACCAGCAGGAAACCGACCACGCCGATCGGCACATTGATCCAGAATACCGCGCGCCAGCCGAAAAGATCCGTCAATATACCGCCCAAAGGGGGGCCACTGACCGGACCCAGCAGTGCCGGCATGGTGAGCCACGCCATGGCCGAGAGCAATTCTTCCTTGGGCACCCCCCGCAACAACAAAAGCCGCCCGACCGGGAACATCATGGCGCCGCCACAGCCTTGCAGGATGCGGAAGGCGATCAATTCCTCCAGCCCTTGCGCCTGGCCGCAGAGCGCGGAAGACCCGACAAATACCAAAATGGCCAGCATGAAAACGCGCTTGGCGCCGAAGCGATCCGCAATCCAGGCGGAAAAGGGAATGAAGACCGTCAGCGCGACAAGATAGGAGGTAATGGCCGCCCCCAGCCGCGCCGGATCCTCATTCATGTCACGCGCCATGCTGGGCAGCGCGGTCGCCACCACCGCGCTATCCAGATTCTGCATCAAAAGTGCAGAGGCAACGATCAGCGCGATGACGCGATGATTGGAATGATGGGCGGGGTTTTCCATGCCGGCTGAGTCTGGCCCCGTTCAGGGCCGCAGCACAACCCGCCCCGCACTCCGGCGGGCGCTGACTTCCTGCATGGCTTCGCGGAATTGCGCCAGGGGATAGGCGGCGTGGATTTCAGGCTTCAACGCGCCCGCCTTCCACCATTCCATCAATTGCTGCCACAGGGCGCGCGCGGCAGGGGCGTATTCGCGCCTTCCATCCCCCGGGGACCAACCGACATAGGTGCCCCAATTGACGCCAACCACGCCGAT
>JBDKIR010000413.1:0-3007 GCA_039797035.1 Pseudomonadota bacterium
CACCCGGCGGCGGACGGTTCGGAGCATGGACCATGGCGGTATTCCCTTGATTGATGGCGGCAGGATGCAACGTGCTGAGGCTTTCTGCCAGGGGGTGGTCCCGGCTTCCTATGCGTGGGCAAAACTGCAACGCTTTGCCCCTGAACGTTGCAGGGGAGAACCACCATGCCCGATATCCGCAAACTTATTTACCTGCGTGAGGAAAGCTTCGCCGAAGCCGGGCGCGCGGGACCACGCCCTATCATCCGCGCCGTGGCGCTGATCCTGATCGGCAATCCATTTGCCGGACGTTATGTGGAGGATTTGTCGCCTTTAGTGGAGCTTGGCCCGGCGCTGTCCGGCCGTGTCGCGCCGGAATTGGTGAAGCTGCTGGGTGGTCCCGCGGTTTCCTATGGCAAGGGTGCCATTGTGGGCGCGGCGGGGGAATTGGAACATGGCGCCGCCATTCTGCACCCGAAGCTCGGCCGGCCCTTGCGGGATGCGATTGGCGGGGGTGCTGCCATCATCCCATCCTCGGCCAAGATGGGCGGGCCAGGCAGCGCGCTCGACCTGCCGCTCGGCCATAAGGATGATGTCTGGTCGCGCGGGCATTTTGACGCGATTACCGTGAGCCTGGGCGATGGCCCGCGCCCGGATGAGATTCTGGTGGTGATTGGGCTGGCCGATGGGGGGCGGTTGTTGCACCGGATTGGGGAAGGCGCGCCGCGGTGAGGTAGCCACCACTCTTTCAAAAAGAAAAGGCGTTCCCGGATCAGGCCTGATCCGAAAACGCCCCGATATACTTTTGCAAAAAGGGGAAGCTTACGCCGCCTCACTCTCCGCGCGGCGCGCATGGCGCTTGCGCTCATGCGGATCAAGGTGGCGCTTGCGCAGGCGAATGGCACTCGGCGTCACCTCAACCAGCTCATCATCTTCAATATAGGCAATGGCCTGTTCCAGGCTCATTTTGCGCGGCGGGATCAGCAGCAGCGCCTCATCCTTGCCGGCGGCGCGGATGTTCGTCAGCTTCTTTTCCTTGATCGGGTTCACTTCCAGATCATTGTCGCGCGAATGCTCGCCCAGGATCATGCCGACATAAACCTTCACGCCGGGGTCCACGAACAGCGTGCCGCGTTCCTGCAAATAGAACAGCGCGTATTGAATGGCCTCACCATCCGAATTCGAAATCAGCGAACCATTGCGCCGGCCTTCAATCGGCCCGGCCCAGGGGCGATAGCCCAGGAACAGCCGGTTCATCATGCCCGTGCCGCGCGTATCGGTCAGGAATTCGCCGTGATAGCCAATCAAGCCGCGCGACGGGATGTGGAAGGTCAGCCGCACCTTGCCGCCGCCCGAAGGCCGCATATCCTGCATCTGGCCTTTGCGGAGCGACATCTTCTCCACGACCACGCCGGAATAGCTTTCATCCACATCAATCAGCGCTTCTTCGAAGGGTTCCTCACGCTCACCGGTTTCGGGATTGTCGCGCGTCAGCACGCGCGGGCGCCCGATCGTGAGTTCAAACCCTTCACGGCGCATGGTCTCGATCAGAACGCCCAGCTGCAATTCACCACGGCCGGCGACTTCGAAAGCGTCAACCTCGTCGCTCACCTTCACCTTGATCGCGACATTGCCTTCGGTTTCCTTGAACAGGCGGTCACGAATCTGGCGCGACGTTACCTTCTTGCCTTCACGCCCGCCCAAGGGGCCGTCATTGATGCGGAAGGTCATGGCGAGGGTCGGCGGGTCCACCGGCAGCGCCGGTAGCGGTTCCGTCACTTCGGGGGAGGCGATGGTGTCCGGGATCGTCGCGTCGGAAAGCCCGGCAATGGCGATGATATCGCCCGCCTGCACCTCATCCACCGGCACACGCTCAAGGCCCGAGAAGGTCATCAGCTTCGTGAGCCGCCCGCTTTCCACGACCGAGCCATCCTGGCGCAGCACCCGCACGGGCATATTCACCCGCGCAATGCCCTGTTCCACACGGCCGGTCAGAATGCGGCCAAGGAAATTGTCGCTTTCCAGAATGGTCGCGTTCATCGCGAAGGGCTTTTCCAGATCAACCTTCGGCGCCGGCACATGGGACAGGATCAGGTCGAATAGCGGCGAAAGATCCTTGCGCGCGCCATTCAGTTCCAGATCCGCCCAGCCCTGCCGGCCGGAAGCGAAAAGCGTGTGGAAATCCAGCTGTTCATCACTGGCACCCAGGGCGGCGAAAAGGTCGAAGACCTCATTATGCACCTCATCCGGGCGGGCATCCTGGCGGTCCACCTTGTTGATGACCACAATCGGCTTCAGCCCGCGCGCGAGCGCCTTGGTCAGCACGAATTTGGTTTGCGGCAGCGGGCCTTCGGCCGCATCGCACAGCACAATGGCGCCATCCACCATGGACAGAATGCGCTCAACCTCACCGCCGAAATCGGCGTGGCCGGGCGTGTCCACGATGTTGATCTTCACACCCTTCCACTGCACGGCGGTGGATTTGGCGAGGATGGTGATGCCGCGTTCGCGTTCCAGATCATTGCGGTCGAGCGCGCGTTCGGCGACCTGCTGATTGGCGCGAAAGGCACCGGCCTGGCTCAGCAGCTTATCCACCAGCGTGGTCTTGCCGTGGTCAACGTGAGCGATGATAGCGACGTTACGAATTTCCATGAAACACCTGGGCCGGAGCCTGGCAAAAGCGCCACCAACCCGGCTCCCCAGGCTTGGGGGCGGGCGGTGGTTTCCATCCAGGCGTTATGTTGCGGCGCACAGATAGGCGCTCGCGCTGAAAAAAGCGAGAGGAAAGGCGCGGGTTCGTGAAAAACCCTAGCCGAGGCTTGCCGCCACCCCGCCGGTCTTGGCGCCAATCAGGGCTGAAAGGTCGGTCTGGGGGCGGGCGCCGAAATGGGAAATCACCTCGGCGGCGGCAATACTGCCCCAGCGGCCGCATTCCGGCAGGGGCAGGCCGCGGGTGAGCGCCGCCATGAAGCCGGCGGCATAGGCATCCCCCGCACCGGTGCTGTCCAGCAGCTTGGTCGGTTCGGCG
>JBDKIR010000414.1:0-2575 GCA_039797035.1 Pseudomonadota bacterium
CGGATGAACGCATCCGGCGCGACCTCGCCATTGCCATGCGCAATGAGCCCTGGGTCGATACCTACTTCATCTTTCCTGATGTACAGAACGGGCAGGTGACCTTCCACGGCTTCTGCCGGGCGGATACGGTGAAGCAGGGGCTCCGCGTGCTCGCTGAAAACATCCCCGGGGTGAAGGGCGTAACCTTCGAAACCCAGGCCCCGCCGGCCTTTATTATCGGGGCAAGCTGAAGGCCGCCGCGCTTTTCCTTGACCGGCCCAGGGGACGAGGCTAAACCCCGTCCTATCTCTGGTTCGCCTTGAACCTTGGTCCGCCCGCCTGATGCGGGTTGGCTCCGTCGCTCCGCGAAGGCTCGCGCAGCGGCGCGTTCTGTTTTGGGGCAACCGCAACGCGAAAGGACCACCCGGCCGGCGCCATGTTTGAGGCTCTGTCCAGCAAATTGAACGGGGTTTTTGATCGGCTGCGCCGCCGTGGCGCGCTGAGCGAAGCCGATGTGACCGAAGCGCTGCGCGAAGTGCGCGTGGCGTTGCTGGAAGCTGATGTCGCCTTGCCGGTGGTGCGTGACCTGGTTGCGCGCGTGAAGGAACGTGCGGTCGGGGTGGAAGTTATCCGCTCCGTATCCCCCGCGCAGCAGGTCATCAAAATCGTCAATGACGCGCTGGTGGAAGCGCTGGGCGGCGCGGAAGGGGTGCGCGGGCTTGATCTGAATGCGCCCGCACCGCTCGCCATCCTGATGGTGGGCTTGCAGGGTTCGGGTAAGACCACGACCTCCGGCAAGATCGCGCTGCGCCTGAAGGGGCGTGAGAAAAAGAAGGTGCTGCTGGCGTCGCTCGACGTGCATCGCCCGGCAGCGCAGCTGCAATTGCAGCAATTGGCCGAACGCGCCGAAGTGACCAGCCTGCCCATCATCGCCGGTCAGCGCCCGCTTGAAATCGCCGCCCGCTCCATGGATGTCGCGCGGCGTGAGCTTTACGATGTTGTGGTGCTGGACACCGCCGGCCGGCTTGCGATTGATGAAGCGCTGATGGCCGAAGTGGCCGAGGTGAAGGCCGCCACCCAGCCGCATGAAACCTTGCTCGTGGTCGATGCCATGACCGGGCAAGACGCGGTGAATACCGCCAAGGCCTTCCAGGAAAAGGTCGGCGTCACCGGCATTGTCATGACGCGCGTGGATGGTGATGCGCGCGGTGGTGCCGCACTTTCCATGCGCGCTGTCACTGGCGCGCCGATCAAGCTTTTGGGCGCGGGCGAAAAGCTCGATGCGCTGGAAGATTTCCACCCGGATCGCATCGCCGGCCGTATTCTGGGCATGGGCGACATCGTCTCCCTGGTGGAAAAAGCCGCTGAGACGATTGACCAGGCAGAGGCCGAAAAGCTCGCCGCGCGCATGCAAAAGGGCCAGTTCACGCTGGAAGATTACGCGGCGCAGCTGAAGCAAATCGGCAAAATGGGCAGCCTGCAGGGCATTCTAGGTATGTTGCCCGGTGTGCAGAAGGTGAAGGCGCAGTTGGAAGGCGCCAATCTGGATACGTCCATCCTGAAGCGTCAGGCCGCGATCATTTCCAGCATGACGCCCAAGGAACGCCGCACGCCTGATTTGCTCAAGGCATCGCGCAAGCGCCGCATCGCGGCTGGGTCCGGCACCACGGTGCAGGATGTGAACCGCCTGCTGAAGCAATTCGACGATATGTCCGCCATGATGAAGCGGATGAACAAGATCGGCCAGAAGGGGCTGATGCGTGGCGGGCTTGCCGCGCTCCTCCCCCAAGGCCGGAGGCCGTTTTGATGGCGGCTCTCACCAACCCTCAAGTCTCTAGACACTAACGAAAGGATACCCCGGATGGGTCTCAAGATTCGCCTTGCACGCGCTGGTGCCAAGAAGCGCCCCTATTATCACATTGTGGTGGCCGATAGCCGCAGCCCGCGTGATGGCCGTTTCATCGAAAAGGTTGGGTCCTACAACCCGATGCTGCCTTCCGATCATGCGGATCGCGTGCGGCTGACGGAAGATCGCCTGAAGCATTGGCTCGGCCATGGTGCGGTTGCGACCGACCGTGTGGCCCGCTTCCTGGGCAAGGCTGGCTTGATCGCCATGCCGGCGATCCCGGCGCAGACCAAGCAGGCGCAGCCGAAGAAGAAGGCGCAGGAACGCGCCGCGGCCGCCGCAGGCTGAAGCTGATCATCCAGGCGTAAGCGGGCATGGGCGGTAAGCGCATTTTGGTGGGAGAGTTCGGCAGGCCGCATGGCGTGCGCGGGCTTTTGCGCCTGCGCGCCTTCACCGCTGATCCGGCCGATATCGTCGCCTATGGCCCGCTATCTGATGAAGCCGGGGGGCGGCATTTCCGCCTCACGCTCAAAGGGGCGGATCTGGTCGCGGTGGACGGTATTGCGGATCGTGATGCCGCGCAGCGCCTGACCGGGACGAAGCTTTATGTCGCCCGTGACGCCCTGCCGCCACCTGATGAGGAAGAATACTACCTCGCGGATCTCATCGGTCTTTCGGCCCAGACCCAAGCGGGCGAAAGCCTGGGCTTGGTGACCGCGGTGGAAGATCACGGGGCGGGTGCTTTCCTGA
>JBDKIR010000415.1:0-8931 GCA_039797035.1 Pseudomonadota bacterium
TTCTAAATTCTAACTGAATTTTTTGATGAATATTCCTGGATTTTTTCTTTAGTATTTTAACGTATTCCTGAATGTCCAAATTGGCGTCAGATAAATCAGTTTCACCAAAATGTCGTTTTTCGCTTCATTATTTCTTAAGCAAGCATACGCTTTTCGCAACCATGGCGATCTTGGCTGCCCGCGGTATTCAACCGGGATATATCATATTTCTTTACGCAAGGCGCAGCGCAGGTCTGCCAGCCTTGCGGGCATGATTAATCAATGGAAGGTCAAAGCTGCTTTGGGCGTCTTTGGCCCATCACTATGGGACTCAGCCCAGAAAACGCGTCAGCGTCAGTTGCTGCGTCAGCGACATCGCGCGGTAGGACGCCTCCAGCTGCATCTGTGTGGCCTGCATGGATGTAATCGCCTGCGCCACATCGACTTCTTCAATATCCGCCACCTGGGTTGTCAGCAGGGTCATGGTTTTTTGATTTTGGTCTTGAATTGTCGAGAGCCGATTTTCCACCAAACCTAATGCACCGCGTTCCAGCGACATGGCTGCCACACTGCTTTTCAGTCCGCTTTGAATGCCTGAAATAAAGTCAGTGAAGCCCGAACCGATCTGTGTCTTGTCGGGGGTTAATGCCGCAATGGACGCAAGGCCACGCAATAAATCCCGCGACCAAGATCCGGTAGTTTCGCCCACACTCTCCACCGCAGCATTTCGATTGGCGAAAAGCCCATATTCGACGCGTTCGGTATCTGAGCATGGCAGCGCCCTGCGCGCTTCGGTAAGCCCGCGCGTTGAATCAGACAGAAATTCCGAAAATGGCGTAATGCCAGGCGTATTCGATTGTGCCGCCGCCCTGGTGGCAGCGAGGGTGGCGGCAATATTCGACCCCGTCAGCCCGCTGATTGCGGTCGCAATATTGGTTGCCATACCGCCAGAAGCTATTTGGCTGGGATTCGGGATGGGCGGATTGCGTGTATCTGTACCGCCAAAAAGATATTCTCCGTTGAACTGCTCGTTCAACAGGCTCGCCACCTCTGTCATGGCCTGACGTGCCGAGGCGGCCTGTAGCTGCACTTCCTCTGATTTCGTGACGCCGGTCAAATTTACCGTTCCAGCGAGGAACTTCTCAGCAATCGCCCCTAAACGATCCATGGTCGTCTGGGTCATTTTGAGTTTGGTTAGTGTCTGATCAATCGTGCTCTGATACGCGGACAAACGCCCCATATCCGCCCGCAGATCGAGCGATTTGGCAGCCTGCGCCCCCAGGTCACCATAGGTCTTGCCCGTACGGCCTGTCGAAATCTGCTCACCAAGCACATCGATCCGATTACGCAATTTAAGGGCGTTGAGATCGATCCTGCCGGTTAAATTGATTCCGTTCATCTTTTACCGTACCGATCCGAAAAGTGTTTCCCACATGCTTTGTGCCGTACTCAAGACACGCGCATTCGCGGCATAGGCGTTTTGCAACTGCACCAGCGATGCCATTTCGCTATCGACATCTACACTGGATTGCTTGGCGAAACGCGCCTCGATCCCATCGCTGAAATCCTTTGCCATATCGAGTGCCCTGGTAGCGGCGGCATTATCCGCGGTTTGGGTTGCTGTCAGCCAGGCCGTATATTCCCCAATGGTTCTTGGGGCCCCAAAGGGGCTTGAAAGCGTACCATCTGGCCCAAGGCCGGATGTGGCGAAGCCACCCCAGGATACGCCCGGCGCCTCCGTTTCGCCGAATGTATGATCAAGAATATTATCGATCAGCGTTGTGAAGGCACCAGGCCCATTGATGGGGTTGGGGGTGAAGGTGACAGGCGGGCCGGTGAGTGTTTCCGTACCATCACGCAGCAATCGGGAATCCGCCCGTACAATCGGGTTCACACTCATCGCCGTAGCGAAACCGATCTGGGGGCTGCCCGCGTAGGGCTGATTGGGATCGGGGACATTACCAGCAGTATCGACAAAAAGCCGCAAGCCTTCGGCGCGGAAGCGATCTGCAATTTCAGAGGCGGCGATATCCAGCTCAGCCTGATAGCGCGGCAGGACCTGATCACGCAGTTGAATATATTCACCAAGACGGCCGCCAACCATCTGCTGCGTGACATCCACCCCAAGCAACGTAATGCCAGGAATGCTGCCACCAGCACCGTAATAACTTTCTGGCGAAATAGTACTGCGCTGCGTCACGAAAGCATCGCCGTCAGATACCAATGGCAGGGTAATACCACCCGCCCCCAGCAGAATAAGGCCGCCATTTTCCTGACGTATCGTCTTGAAGGCAATGCATTGGCTCAGTTCCTTGAGCGCAACATCGCGTTGATCTTCCAGATCGGCGGTTGGTTGATGCGCACCGGTTTGTTTGATGATGTTCTCGGTTAACGTGGCTATTTGGCGCAGGCCCGCGTTGATCTTGCCGATTTCGGTAAAGACACCATCTTCCGTCAATTGGCGCTGCTGGCCGATGACCTTAGAGATATCGTTGAAACGATTGGCCAAATCTTCCGCCGCCACCAGCACGATGGCCTGCTGCTTGACCACCTGCGTCGGATCAAGCCGTAATTCGATGAAACTATCCTTCAGCTTCGCCGTCAAATCGCCGAGACCATTGGCGTTTTCCACCTGCCCATGGGCAACATCAACGGCGCTTAAGATACTTGAACGTGTCTCAGCGCCCGCCAAGGCGGAGCGGCGCGCGTTGATTTCCGCCAGAACGGCATTGTCAACGTCGCGGGATGGCCCAAGGCTGCGCACGCCCATGGGATGGGCTTCGACACTCACCGCAAGGGAGGTAATTTTCTTGCGGGTATAGCCTTCGGTTTCCGCATTGGCCACGTTGTTCGCGGCGTTCGAAAGGGCCCGCTGCGTATATTGCAGACCAGATCGTGCGATCAGAAGGGCGGCGTCGATGCTCATGGCAGCCTAGCGTTTAGCTTTGGGATGGGTCATCTCAACGCCGCATATTGATTGTTTCCTGCAGCAGATCATCCACTGTGGTCACAATACGCGTATTGGCGGAATAGGCACGTTGCGCCAGGATCAATTTCGAAAATTCCGTCGCAATATCCACATTCGAACGCTCAACGGCACTGGTGGAAAGCAGCCCGGCGCCATCCTCACCGGCTTCAACCACGCGGGCTTCACCACTATCGATGGTGCGGAGGAAAGCCTGCCCATCCAGATGCTCCAGCTTATCGGCATCCTTGAAGACGGTCACCGGCACCCGTGCCACAACCCGTGATTGGCCATTGTCATAATTGATACGGACATCGCCATTCTTTTGCGTGGTTACCGAAGAAAACGCACCAATCGGAATGCCGTCCTGTTCAAAACTATTCACACTAAGCCCGCTTGATGAGGTGGAAGCGAATTGCGTCAGCCCGCCCGCGACACCAAAATTTCCGAGCTCAAGCACCATGCTCTGCGCGCCTTGGCCGAAATTGGCACTGAAGCTAACTGTGGCCGGGCTGCCAGTCGCGGCGGTGCTGCCGGTGACGCCGGTGCTTGCATTGATGAATTGGGCCAAGGTGCCATCAGCCTGATCATTCGCCGTGCCGGTTGGATCCTGCCCGAATTGAATATCAATACTGCCAAGCGATGCCGGCGTCGCGTCCGGCGCGCCAAAGCTCAAGGTCCAGGTATTATCCGTGGTTGCAGCGCTTGGCGTGAAGGTCAGCGTAATGGCGCGTGACCGCCCAAGGCTATCGATGACTTGAATGGAGGCGCTTTGGCTGGTGGTGCCACCAGCAGCCAAATTGCCGCCGAAATTCAAGACCTGCGTCGGTGTTGGGGTGAAGACGTCTTCCTCGATCCGGATCGGGGTCAATTGGGTCTTATCCACCACGCCATCCGTGACCGGCCAGCCTTGCAGCACATAGCCAGACCCATTCACCATATAGCCTTCGTCATTGCGGTTGAAATCACCCGCGCGCGTGTAGAAATTCCGCGCATCAAAGCGAGACGAGCCATCATCATTCTTACCGATCGGCAAGGCCGCGGTGAAAAACCCCTGACCGGAAATCGCCAATGCCAAGGGGTTTTCAACCTGTTCAATCGTTCCTTGCACCTGGTTGGTGAAATCTGGCCGCGCCAAGACCGTACCCGGGCGATGCACATCAGCATTGCTTTCCGAGATATAGGACACAAAGGATGTATCGGTCCGCTTGAAGCCCACTGTCTGGGAATTTGCGACATTGTCGGAAATATGCCCAAGCGCCCGCGACTGCGCATTCATCCCGCTCAGGGCTGTATTCATTGAGCTGTACAGCGACATTTTTGCCTCTCCTGTAAATCGGCCTTGGCCGGGCGAACACCACCGGTGTGCCAGGTGTCATCGGCAGAGAGAACGCAATCAGCGTGCCAGGGACAAAGCGGCGATCTGCCCGGCAAAATCAGCGCCTATGCTGCCTTGAAGGGGCAATTCTTGCGCAGAAGAAGGAAATTCCTGCCGGTCCAGCACCATCGTGCCGGTGGCCCAGGGCTTGCTACCCAGTCATCGGCGCTGTCGCCACGCTTTTCAGGCGCGATCATATCGTGACCCCAAGGCGGGATGATTGGCTAAGCAGTTCCGGTGTTAACAACTTCCTTTCGGGATAGATGATGAACGACTTGCCCGCTTCTGTTGCCACGAATGCTGCGCCGCCTTCAGCGCGCGCCGCAGCCATGCGCGGCGGCAGGACGGAAAATCGCGAATTCAGCCAGCACCTTCAGGACGCCGTGCAGGACGGGGCGCCGTTAACGGAAACATGCCAGCAAGCGGCGGTGGAAAATGGCACCCTCAGCACGGCCAAGGAAGCCCAGCCCAAGCCGGCGGAAGCCTTCGGCGCGGCCATGGCGGCGCTGGCAGCAGACGCGCCGGAAGCCGAACAGGCTTTGGTGCTGACGCCAGCCATCAACCCGGAAATCAACCAGCTTCCGCCGCCCCTGCCATTGGCTGATCTGGGCACAGCAATGCCGACGGCGGCTCCAACCACCGCTCGCACGCCAGCAGAAGCGTCGTCGCAACCGATCATCGATCTGACCAATGGCGCGCTCCTGGCCGGCCAAATGGCTCAGCCCAACCCCAGCCAGATTGCCCTGCCTGAACACGGTATGCCGACTGCCGATGGGGCAATCGTGGCTGGCGCTGCTGGCATGCACCTGCGCGAAACAACAAGGCCACTGGGCACCCCAGCCACCACACTTACCCCGCCTGCTCGTCAGGTATTGGCTGATGATGCCGCCACTAATTTGGCTGCAAAGCCGAACACACCCGGCAGCGCGCAAGACCCGCAAGGGGTCACTTCATATGACGCAGTAGCGCCATCTGGCACTGCATCGCCCAATCCACCGCAACCCAACGGCCCGCCACCCGCAAATATGGCCGCGCCCCTCGCGCTGGCCACCGCCACCACGCCATCGCCGGACGCCAATCTGCTACAGGCCATCACGCTGGCCCACCCCCCCCAGCAACATACCAAACCAGCCAACGGGGCAGGCGCTGCGCCTTCAATCCGCACATCAAGCCCCATGGCGAAGGTCGATGCCGCCGCCGCTGCTTCGGCGAAGGAGCGCGGCACGGCCATGATGACGGAGCACGCCAACGCACTCTTGCACATCAGCCCCCAAAACGCGGCGGATGTCACAGCGTCGCCACATGATGTTAAGTTGCTCGCCGCCCTGCCCAGCGCCGAAGCCCAGCGCGACGCGCCGCGTCAGCCTGGTCTGGCCAATAATGATGGCCAAGCGCTGCCTGGCCTCGATACCCTGCCGCAGCCGCAAATGGCGTGGCGCATGGAAGCGCTTTCCATCGCCGCAAACACGCGGGAAGCCGCACCATCCGCACCGGCCCATCAGGTCATGCCGGCTGTCGTTTCTCTCGCACTTCGTGGCGATGACAACGCTTTGACCGTCGCTCTGAATCCGGTGGAACTCGGCAAGGTGGAAATCAGCATCGCGCAGACCAAGGAGGCCGCGGAGGTGCGCATCATCGCCGAACGGCCAGAAACCCTGGCGCTGTTGCAGCGTGATGCGCGCGAATTGGATCGTGCCCTGCAACAGGCCGGTTTGGGCGATATGGCGCGATCCTTATCCTTCTCCCTCGCATCACAGGAAGGCCGGCGTGAACAAGGGGGCGCCTGGCAGGGCCATGCCGCCGGCCGCACCACTGCGCCATCCGATGACGCGCCCAAACACCAGAACACCGCCCTACCGCTTCCCGCTTTGCGCGCCAGCACTTCGCTGCTGGATATCGCTATCTGAAACAGGAATCCGCCATGTCCGCTTCCATTGCCGCCGCTTCCGCCAATGCCGCTTCCAGCACAGCGCAATCACCGCGCCTCGCCGGTGATTTCAACACCTTCCTGACATTGCTCACCACGCAACTCAAAAACCAAAGCCCGACCGATCCGCTCGATACCAATCAAATGACCAATCAGCTGGTGCAATTCGCCTCGGTCGAACAGCAAGTGGCGATGAACCAGAATTTGCAGCGGATGCTCACGCTGGAACAGACCTCACAATTGACCGCCTCGGCACCATTGATCGGCCGTCAGGTGGAAGTGGAAGCCGATAGCCTGACCCTGCAAGGCGGCACGGGCACCATTCGCCTGCCCGCGTCCAATGGCGCGCAAACCGCGCAAGTCACTGTCTTTGGCGCCGGCAATCGGGTGCTGCGTCAGGAAACCATCCGCCTTGGCAGCGCCCCCAGCAGCTGGAGTTGGGATGGCCGCGCCGCCAATGGGCAGACCATGCCCGATGGGGCCTATAAGGTGCAGGTGGCCGGGGTGAATGCCAATGGCCAGGCACAGGCATTGGGCTTCACCAGCCTTGGCAAGGTCACCGGGGCGGAACGCGTGAATGGCGATCTGAAACTGGTGCTCGGCCAATTGCAGGTTGGCTTTGATAAGCTGCGTAGCGTATCGGCGGGGTCCTGAGCCTAGCGCCATTGGCGCCGCAGGCTGCCCGTCTGGCGGCGGGTTTCCAGGGCATAATGGCGGCAAAATCGTCTCAATTTTGAGAATCGCGCGAGATTTCGAAAATTTATGACATCGCTCTATTTTTTGAATTTTTAATTTATGTTACGGAAATTTTTGCCTATATGTCCTTATAGGTGGATGGCCAAACTTTTGCTTGGCCGCAAGGGTTTGCCAGAAGGGGATGCTTGAATTCTATGGCGGCTCTCATCGCACAGTTGCGCGCTTTGGGTCTGTGGCGATTAGGGGCTCTGGCAGGTGCCGGGCTCACCGTGCTGGGCCTTGTGGCCTGGTTCGTCATTCGCGCCAGCCAGCCCCTGATGGGCTTACTGTATGCGGATTTGGACCAGCGCGATGCCGGGCAGGTCATTGCCGCGCTGGATCGGGCACGCGTCCCCTATCGGGTTGAAGGCAATGGCGCGCGCATCATGGTGCCGGATGACCAGGTGGGGCGCCTGCGCCTGACACTGGCCCGCGAAGGCCTGCCGCAGGGCGGCAATGTCGGCTACGAAATCTTTGATCGCAATGAAAGCCTGACCACCACCCCGTTTCAGCAGGATATGAACCGGGTGCGCGCCATGGAAGGCGAATTGGCGCGCAGCATTCGTTCACTTGCCGGGGTGCGCGCGGCACGGGTGCATCTTGTCATGCCACGCCGCGAAGCCTTTTCGCGCGAAAGGGGCGATGCGCAGGCTTCCGTCATGCTCACCATGCAGGGCGCGCAGCGGCTGGACCGCGAAGCCATTCAGGCGGTTCTGCATCTGGTCTCCACCGCCGTGCCTGGCTTGCGGCCGCAAAATGTTTCCATTGTTGATTCGCGTGGCGCCCTGCTGGCGCGCGGCGGACAAGCCCTGACCGGACCAAGTGCCGCCGCTTCACAGGAAGAAATCCGCCGCGGCCAGGAAATGCGCCTGGCGCGCGCTGTTGAGGAAATGCTCGAACGCAGCCTCGGCCCCGGACGCGTGCGGGCAGAAGCCACGGTCGATATGGATTTTGATCGTGTTCAGGTTACCGAAGAACGCTTCGACCCGGATAATCAGGTGGCGCGCAGCCAGCAAAGCGTGCAGGAAAATTCCCGCGGCACGGAAAGCGCGCCAACCTCGGTGCAGAATAACCTGCCCGGCAATGAAAATACGCCAGGCGGCACGCAGGAAAGCCGCCAGGAAGAAACCACCAATTTCGAAATCGGGCGCACCACCCGCAGCACCACGCGTGACCACCCCATTATTCGCCGCGTCAGCATTGGCGTGCTGGTGGATGGCATTTGGGAAAATCAGGCCAATGGTCCGCCGCAATACCGTGAACGCTCACCCGAAGAATTGACCCGCATCGCGACCCTGGTGCGCAGCTCGGTCGGTTTTGATGAACGTCGTGGCGATAAGGTTGATGTGGTCGCCATGCGTTTTGCCGAACCGCCCTTGCCGCCCGGGGGCGAAGAACGCGGCTTTCTGGAACTTGCCTTCACCTCCTCCACCGTTGCGCGCATGATCGAAAGTGCGCTTTTTGCGCTGGTGGCGCTGGTGGCCATTTTGCTGGTCGGGCGCCCGGCAGTGAAACGCCTGGTCACGCTGGCCAAGCCTGCACAAGCAAGTGGGAGCCTTGCCGCGGCAGGGGGCGGCACCGCAGCGCTACCCGGCGCCACCGGTTCTGGTGGTTTGCCGGCCGTGCAAGGCAGTACCAGCCCAGATCAGGAAGGCATGGTGACCTTGGCCATGGTGCAGGGCCAGATGCGCGCTTCTTCCATCAATAACCTGCAGGAATTGGCGCAAAATCACCCCGAGCAGACGCTGAATGTCATCCGACGCTGGATCGCGCCCCCTGAGGAACCGGCATGAGCGCCAAAATGACCGGCCCGCAAAAGGCCGCCACCTTCATGCTCGCGGTTGGGGAGGAACACGCCTCAAAACTCTTCGCCATGATGCATGAGGATGAAATCCGCGACATTTCACAGGCCATGGCAAGCCTGGGCACGGTACCCGCCGGCGCGGT
>JBDKIR010000416.1:0-2970 GCA_039797035.1 Pseudomonadota bacterium
CTTCATCTGTTCGCGCACCAATCTTTCGGATGCCGATGCCTATCAGTTTTGCTCCCTGGCGGTGGATTTCCGCGTCACGCAAACGGTGAATGGAGAAAAGGGCGTTCACGGCATGCTGAAAAAGGGACTTTTGTTCTGAAGCGCAGCTTCAAGCCGCCGCGCGCCCTGCTCCGGCCACGGCCACGGCGGCTTGAAGAAGCATTCATTACATATTAGCAAATAAAAATGGCCAATCCCGGGAAAGCTCATATTCCGATCTTCTTCATCGCCGCGCCCTTGCTTGGCATTGCCGCCTGGCTGGGTATTGGCAAGGTGGATCTGGAACCGCTCGCGCTCCTCCTCACGGCGGTGCTGTTGGGCAATGTCATCAGCGCGGTGCATCACGCGGAAATCGTGGCCCTGCGCGTTGGCGAACCCTTTGGCGGCTTGGTGCTGGCCTTGGCGGTGACAGTGATTGAAGCCGGGCTGATCATTTCCCTGATGCTATCCGGCGATGCCAATCCCACCCTGATGCGCGATTCCATGCTGGCCACCGTGATGCTGGTGCTGCATGGCATTGCGGGGCTGGCCATCCTGGTGGGCGGCATCGTGCATCGGGAAAATCAATTTCGTGTCGCCGGGGCCAATGCGCTTCTGGTCGTGCTGATGCCCATGGCGGTGCTGGTGCTGATTGTGCCCAACCACGTGGTTTCAGCCCCAGGCCCCTATTACAGCACGGCCCAATTGGCCTTTGTGTCGCTGGTCTGTATCGCGCTCTACCTCGCCTTTCTGTTTGTGCAGACCAACCGCCATCGCGATTATTTTCTCCCCATCGAAGATCATCCCGGGGAGGCCCCAGCCCCGCCCGGGGGGCGCTTGGCAGCGCTATCCTTCCTGTTGATGTGCGTGTCCCTGCTTTCCGTGGTCATGCTGGCAAAATGCCTGGCACCGGCGCTGGAAGATGGCGTGGCGGCGCTTGGCGCGCCCGAGGCGATTGTCGGGGTGATTGTGGCGGCCATCGTGCTCTTGCCCGAATCGGGGGCAGCCCTGCGCGCCGCCGCCCATAACCGCATGCAATCCGCGATCAATCTGGCGCTTGGCAGTGGCGTTGCCTCCATCTGCCTGACCGTGCCTGCGGTCGCCGTGGTTACGGCCTGGCATGGCCAGCCCTTGGCGCTTGGCATCTCGGAAGGGCATTCCGTGCTGCTCGCTTTGGGGTTCGGCGTTGCCATTCTCACTTTTGGTACGGGGCGGACGAATATCCTCTCCGGCATTGTCCATCTGGTGCTGGCGGCGACCTTTGTCTTCACTATTTTCGCCCCCTGAACCGGCATCACCCTCAGAATTTACATCTCACCCCTGTGCAATGGGCCGGTTTACCAATCAGCATGCGCTCGATTTCCCTAGACCCCTGTTTTAATTTTCTATGCGCCCAGCCCCGAAGGAAGATAGCCAACCATCATCTGAACAACACACCAAGTCTGTCACGCAACCATGACGAACTAAGTGTTCGTGTAGAAAATGATGAAAACCGCTTCCTTGCTTCAAAGGATGCAATTTTTTATCGTGGTCAACCCAAAACACCTTGGGAAATTGAGCAAGTAAAAATTCCACAAATTCTCTTGGATTCATGTTCCGAAACGCCAGAAGGCACCAGGAATTCATCTCAAGAAATACAACCGGTTTAAATCGTTCCAGGCAATTTTTCGCCCCAAGAATTACTTCACGTTCAAATCCCTCTGTATCGATTTTTATCAAGTCAATTTTCTGCACGGAAAATCGTCTAGCGAATTCGTCTATCGTATTCATCGGGACTAAATGCGTCGGCGTACTGTCGACGCTGATATGTGACTGCGTGACAATATGGCTCCCTGCTGAAAAGTTCGAGCCCAAATGAAAAGCGACGCGATCTGTGCGATCCCCGATGGCGGTTTGAATGATATCAACATGATGCAAGGCTGCTTCAGTAATCGTTGCACGTAAATGATCTACCACCTGAGGTATCGGTTCAAATGCGTATAATTTTCCATTCGGATTTTTGTTGGCCAGCATCAAAGTGGCAATGCCAATATTGGCGCCGACGTCCAGAATGGTGGAGTCACGCGCAACAACCGCCTCAGCGAGCGGCGCGAGCAACCGAAGTGAACTGACGGCGCCATCTAGATTTTTGAAATAAATATCGTCTTTGTCGCCCGCGACTCGAAAATTTTTTCCCTCAATAACGACATCCCCCCATTCGCGCTTCGGTGCAGAAGGATACACGTCTCTCATGAGTTGAAATCGCTTCCAGTTTTCAATCAGGGCTTTTTATTCTTATATATTCATGTTTTATTTATTGCAATTAAAATTCACGCGGTCAACACTGCGAACGCCTGCTGGTCCATAGTGTCTTATTGGTTTTTACCCATGAGAGCCCGCCGCCGGTTGCCTGAGGCGCCCCCGCGCCCTATAGCGCCCAGGGTCCAGTCACAGCCATCAAGGTTCCCCCACACGTGGCCACCATCGCCGCCCCCGACGCGCCCAACCCCGCGCTCGCCGCCCAAGCGGCCATCCTTGCCCGCCCGCTTGATGACCCCCGCCGCATGGCCAATGCCATAAGGGCGCTGGCGATCGATGCGGTTGAACAAGCCAAATCCGGCCATCCCGGCATGCCGATGGGCATGGCCGATGCCGCGACCGCGCTGTTTTCCGGCTTTTTGAAATATGACGCTGCCGACCCGCGCTGGCCGGATCGGGACCGCTTTGTGCTGTCCGCCGGCCATGGGTCCATGCTGCTTTACGCCTTGCTCCATCTGACCGGGCATGAAGGCATGGGCGCGGATGACCTTCGCCGCTTCCGCCAGCTGCATTCCCCCGCCGCCGGGCACCCGGAATTCGGCGAGCATCCGGGGATCGAGACCACCACCGGACCGCTCGGCCAGGGTATTTCCACCGCCGTCGGCATGGCCATGGCGGAACGCATGATGGCGGCGCGGTTTGGTGCCTCCTTGG